>JASFMO010000007.1:0-23186 GCA_050117535.1 Gemmatimonadales bacterium
CAGATCGAACAGCAGCACGAGCCCGAAATCGGGGTGCTGACTCATCACCCTCCATTCCTCTTTGTCCAACCGGCCTTCCTTATTCAGGATAGTGATCGGGACGCGGGACTTGCCGACGTCGTGAAAGAGGGCTCCGAGACCGAGATCGAAAAGCTGATGCTTGCTGAAGCCGAGTTTTTGACCGAGCGCCACCGACAGAATGCACACATTGACCGAGTGCGTGAATGTGTACTCATCATAGTCGCGTAGCGTCGTCATCCCGAGAATCGCCGCCTCTTCATGCAGCACCTGGTCGACGATCCCCAGCACGACGCGCTTGACGCGCCGACCGCTCCAAGCCTTTCCCAGCCGTACGCTCGTCATCACTTCCTTGACGACGCTGACGGAGCGCGCGTAGGTGCGGCGTGCCGCTTCCCGCGCCTCGTCGCTGAGGCTCATGGCCTCGACCAGCGCCGCCGGCGGTCCGACGGTGATGTTCTCGATACCGGCTCGCTCCATTCGCAGCCGGAACGACTCCAGCCGGTTCTCGGGGTCCTCCGGCTCCGAGGCCAGCAACGACAGGAACGAAGTCCACTCGCGAACATCGACCTGCCGGTTCGCCTCGATGTCGCCGATTCCGTGTTCCTCCAACGCCTTTCGCACGAATACGAAGCTGGCGTAGTTCCCCAGGTCGAGACGCACCCGTACGTCGTTGAAGAAGATGAAGTCGCCGGCCACGCGAAACTGCACGCGCCCCTCGCGAGCCAACACACCGCGCGTGTGCGCATCGACCTCGCCTAAGGCTCGCTGAACCACCTGGTTTTCCAACGGATAGAGGCGCAGCGAACGCATGGTCGCATAGAGCGACGTCAACAGCTTCCGGCCTTCGGCGCTCAGCAAGCTGCTCGTGTCTCTTATGAGAGTGTCTTCACCGCTCGGCATCATCCGTCTCCGTGTCCGGCCTGCGACGCGTCGCGTGGACCGCGCTCAGCACCATCGGGTCCCGAGAGCGTTCCGCGATGCTCAACGCCGCCCGCGCCTCCTCACCACCCACAAGCCCCAATGCTCGAGCCGCACAGGCACGCATTCGGCTCGGGTACTTGATCCAGAAGAACCGACGCCCATTCAGCAAGCGCGCCAGCAGTTTGGTCCCCTCCTCGCCCGCCGCCACCGCATAGGCCTCGAAGACGGCCAGCTGCTCCGTCAGATCCCGGCGCAGCAGGTCCTTACTCCTCACCAGCGACTCGAGGTCTTGCGCCGCCGGTCCGTACTTGAGCTCCGCCAGACCGCGCGCCGCCGCGATGCGGACGTCTCGGCCCTCGTCCCGCAACGCCTTGACCAGAGGGTTGCCCGCCTTCGAGCTACGCAGCGCGACCAACGACTCCACCGCCGCCAGCCGCACCTCCGAGCTCGGCCGGTCCAACAGGCTGGCGATCGCATCCGACACGTCGACCATCTTGAGCCGCGCGGCGATTCTCGCAGTCTCGGCCGCCACGCGCGGGTCCTCCGACCTGATGAACTCAGCCATCAGGCCCGGGTTCATCGAGGCGAGCCGGTCCAGCGTGGCACCCAGCTGCTCGCGCGCGTCCACCCTCGTCATGGTCGGCAGAGCCCGTATCAATACCTCGATCGCTTGCGGCTTGAGCGCGCTGAGCAGGGTCGCCAGTTCGTCGCCCTTCGGGTCTACCGACCCATCATCCATCACGCGAACCAGTTGGTCGACCACCATCGGCTCACTCAACTCGGCCACGATCTTGTCGACCTGACCCTGCACCTCTGGATCGTCGCGTTTCTCTCCGACGCCACGCAACTCGGAGACGATGAAGGCCGCATCGCCGAATTCGCCCTCGGCCAGGAAGCGCGGCAACATCTGCCCCAGAATGGTCGCGATCTCGCCGCGCCGCTCGTCATCGCCCATCTCGTATTGGTCCAGCACGGCGAGCATCACATCACGCCTGACGGGTCTCTGCCACTCGCGCTCCAGTTCACGCTGCAGCGCCGCGACCTCTTCCTCTCCCAGAAAGTAGAGCGAGGGCTCGAAGTCTTCGCGCAGCGCCGGGCTCTGCAGCTCGGGTGAGAGCTCGAGCTCCGGAAGCATCGGCAAGTCGGCGTCCATCTCCACCGCGTCGATACCGCCCTCGGGCAACGGCGGCTCCTCGCCCAGCACGTCGACGTACTCGTAGCGGATGAACTCGAAGTCCTCGTTCCACATCAGGGTGAGCAGGTCCTCCTCGTCACCCCGCAGCGTCCTCGACAGCCGGAGCACGTCGATGAACCTTCGCATCTCGTCCGTCTCGACGCCGGGCTGAAACTCGATGCGCCGGATGCCGTCCTTGTAAAGCTGGAACGCGAGATTGTCTTGGCCGCCGGGCCTCCCCTGATACACCGGCCGGTTCTGCCACGAGATCTCGCTCTCATGGATCGTGAAGCTCAGGCTCTCGAAGCCCTCCCACATCTTATGTAGGCGCTGACCCAGATCGTCGAAGAATCGGTGCAGGAGCGGGTTGCCCTGCACGTAGAGGTGGGCGGCTCGGATAGTCTTCACGAATACCGTGAAGAACTCGCGCACCTCCCGTTGATGCGCGCTTTCACTCTCGTCGACGTCCTCACTGCCGAAGAAGGATAAATCAACTTCCCCCTCGATCAGGTCTTCTCCGTCCACGACCGGCGACCCGTCCGGTGCCAACGGATCACCCGTCGATTCCGAGACGAAGTTTTCAAAGCCCAAAGATCCGGAGTCGGGGCCCTCGCCACCCGAATCCCCTCCCTGCTTTCCGGATCGTCGCTCGCGAGGTTCGTCGCCCTGATTGGGTAGACCGACACCGTGCTTCTCATCCATCACCGCTCACCCCCGAAGCGCGCGTCCTGGCCCGCTGTCAGGCGCGCGACTTCTGCCACGTCCTTGTCTCCCCTACCGCTCAAGCACACAAGGACCGTCTTACCATGCCAACGTTCCGACTCCTTCCTCAGCTGGGCCAAGGCGTGGGCCGGTTCCAGCGCCGGCACGATCCCCTCCAGCCGAGCCAGGTCACGGAAACCTCGCAACGCTTCGTCATCGGTGACGCTCTCGTATCGGGCCAACCCACGGTCCTTGAGGTACGAGTGCTCGGGCCCAACACCCGGGTAGTCGAGTCCTGCTGAGATTGAGTGCGCCTCCTGAATCTGGCCGTCCGCGTCCTGGAGCAGATAGCTCAGCGAGCCGTGCAGAACGCCGGGCCGTCCACTGGCCAACGGCGCCGAGTGATGACCGCTTTCGAGGCCCGCTCCCGCCGCTTCGACCCCGACGAGCTCGACCTCTTCATCCTCTAGGAAACCGTAGAACATGCCGATGGCGTTCGAGCCACCTCCCACGCAGGCGATCACGCCGTCGGGTAGCCGATGACTCAAAGACAAGATCTGTTGGCGCGCCTCTCGACCGATGACGCTCTGGAACTCACGAACCAGGCAGGGGTAGGGGTCCGGACCGACTACTGACCCAATAATATAGTGGGTTTCACCCACATTCGTCACCCAGTCGCGTATCGCTTCGCTCGTGGCGTCCTTGAGTGTCCGGCTCCCCGAACGTACCGGTCGAACCTCCGCACCCATCAGTTCCATGCGGAACACGTTCAGCGCCTGCCGTTCCATGTCCCGTTCACCCATGTAGACGCAGCATTCCATGTCGAACAGCGCCGCCGCAGTTGCCGTCGCGACTCCGTGCTGGCCCGCGCCGGTCTCAGCGATCAACCGCTTCTTGCCCATGCGACGGGCAAGAAGTCCTTGTCCAAGCGTGTTGTTGATCTTGTGGGCGCCGGTGTGGTTCAGGTCCTCGCGTTTCAAATAGACCGTCACGCCGCCCAAGTCCTCCCCCAGCCGTTCGGCCCGGGTCAACGGGCTCGGGCGACCGACGTAGTCCCGCCACAGCGCCTCGAGTGCCGCCTGAAACGAGTCATCCTCCATCGCTCGTGCGAAGGCGCCACGCAGCTCGTCCAACGCCGCAATCAGCGTTTCTGGGACATAGCGGCCTCCATACGGCCCGAACCGACTGGGTATCTCCACCTCAGGCCCCCTCGTTGCTTCCCTCTCCATCACCGCGACGCGCTCCTCACCGCCTCGACGAAAGCGGCGATGGCATCGGGATCTTTGACCCCGGGCGCCGCTTCCACGCCCGAGCTGACGTCTACCACCGCTGGCCGAATTCGCCCGATCGCCTCGGCCACGTTGTCGGGGTTGAGACCGCCGGCCAGCACCAGGCGAAGGCCCTCCGGCCAGCTTTCCCGTGCTCCCTCAAGCCAGGACCAATCGAATCGCGCCCCGACTCCGCCGTGTCCCCGCGGGCTCCAACCCTCCACCACCAGGCCATCCACGACCGGCGAGTAGCGCTCGAGGGCCGTCTCCAGTTCCCGTTCCTCCCGCAAGCGCACGGCTTTCCACACAGCCCACTCTCCCGCCTCAGAAACCCGGCGGCAGCAGATCGGCTCCTCCGCACCGTGCAACTGCACCACATTCAAGTCGAGTCGACCCGCGACGTCCAGTACCGTCTGCTCCGCCGCGTCCGCGAACACGCCGACACGTTTGGCGACGGCGTCCACCCAGATCGCCCGCGCCTCACCTTCGCTTCGCTGCCGTGGGCTGGTCGTGAATACCACGCCCAGATAGTCGGCCCCCGCCTCCTCGGCAGCACGCCTATCCTCCGCCGAGCCCAGCCCGCAGATCTTGATCTCGACGTTCATCTCCGCGACGCCTTCGGCTGCGAAGCCAACTCTCGCGCTAGATCGCCGGGATCGTTGTGCGAAACCAGTGCCTGGCCCACTAGAACCGCGTCCACCCCTCGCTCACCCAGTTTGCGGACCTGCTCGGGCGCCTCGATTCCGCTCTCCGAGACCAAAATCCGCCTCGCCGGCACCGCGCCGGCCAAGCCACCCGTGATGTCGAGCCTCGTCGCGAACGTGCGCAGGTCACGGTTGTTGATGCCAATGACCGGCGCATCGGCATCCAGCGCTCGTCCCAACTCCTCCGCGTCATGAACTTCCACCAGCACACCAAGGCCCAGCTCGCGTGCCAAACCCAACAGGTCGGCCAGCTGTCCGTTTGACAGCGCTCGCACGATCAACAGCACCGCATCCGACCCCGCGACACGCGATTCGTAGAGCTGAACGGCATCGAGCATGAAGTCCTTGCGTAGCACCGGCAGCGAGACCGCCGCACGCGCCTTCCGCAAGTCGCCGATCACGCCTTCGAAGTCGTGATCGGTGAGCACCGAGATCGCCGCCGCGCCGGCGGCCTCGTACACCCGGGCCAGCGCCGACGGGTCCAGATCGGCCCGCAGCACCCCGGCGGACGGCGAGCGCCGCTTCAACTCGGCGATCAGAGCCACCCGGCCCGGCCGCCGCAGGGCATCCGCCCAATGGCGACACGGAGGCGCGTCGGCCGCCGCCGCCCGCAGTTCCGTGGTCTGCGGCCTCAGGGCCTCAAGTTCCCCCCATTTACGCGACAGTATGCCGGCCAAGTAGTCGGCGCTCATTGTACCTCGACTCGGTCCCCGGGACGTGCCACGGGGGTTGCGCTTCGGTCCATTTTCGGGTATCGTAGGTTCGGCTCCTGTTCGGGGCCCCGCGGAGAATACGGCGGCCGCGTCGCGAAGGTCGCCAGCGTCGCTACGGACACCCGGGAGGCTGTATGGCGCTCACGAAGCGGCAGCGTGAGATCCTGGACTTCATAGAAAGCTTCATCCAGAACTCTGGTTACTCACCCAGCTTCGAAGAGATTGCCAAGTTCTTCGGTTACCGCTCGCTGGCAACGGTGCACGAGCACCTCTCGAACCTCGAACGCAAAGGTTACATCCGACGAAACTACAATGAAAGCCGGTCGGTGGAACCGATGGAGACGACGCACCACCGTGCAACGGCGGCGGTGCTTCCTCTGCATGGATTGGTGGCCGCCGGGCTGCCCATCGAAGCCATAGAGCAGGACGAATCCGTTTGCGTGCCCGAGGATATGCTGACAGGTCACGGGCCCCACTATGTGCTGAGGGTGCGTGGGGACTCTATGATCGACGACCAAATCCGCGATGGCGACTGCGTCGTGGTGGATGGCCGCGACGTCGCCGACAACGGCGAGATGGTCATCGCTCTGGTTAACGGCGAATCGGCGACTGTGAAACGTTTCTATCGGGAGGGCAACGGTCGTATTCGTCTGCAGCCGGCCAACGAAGGGCATGCGCCCCAGTACTACAACGAGACTGACGTTAGCGTGCGAGGCGTAGTGATTGGAGTCATACGGAGGTATTGACGGCTACGGCTCTCGACAATCTGGCGCGACGCTTCGGACCCCCGCGATGTCCCATCGCGGGGATCTTTCTTTCGACCCAATGGGCCACCCGAGTGCCGGGCGTACGGCGCATGACTCTCACCTGATCGCCACCTGATAAGGGTGATCGCCTAATGATCTTCACATGACCGTCGGCCCCCCATCCCGACTGGCAAGCCGGTTCCGCTCACTCCGATCGCAGCACCTGCATCGGATCCGTCCGCGCAGCGCGCCGGGCCGGCACATAGCTGGCCAAGACGGCAACGCCCACGAACAGCATGGCGATGAAGGCGAAGGTGACGGGATCGGAGGCGTTCACTCCGTATAGGACGCCTCGGATGATGTGCGCGATCAGGAAGGCGAGCGGCCAGCCGATGACGAGTCCCGCGGCTGTCAATCTCAGGCCGCGGCTAACCACAAGCCGGTTGATGTCGAGCCTGTTGGCACCGAGAGCGATGCGGACACCGATCTCGCGCCTTCGTTGCGCGACGCCGTAGGAGAGGAGTCCGAACAGACCAACCATCGCCAGTACGAGACCCAGCGCGCCCATGCCCAGCGCGCACCAAGCGGCGGCCTGATTGGGTATGAGAGCAAAGCCGATGATCTCCGAGTATGGGGCGTTCGTCTCGACGGGCAGGTCGGGGTCGAGATCGAGGGCCAACTGCCGAACCTGCCGGCCGATGGGTGCTGCGCCCGTCTTACCGCGGACGATCAGTGTTGCGGCGGCGACGTCGCGCTGGTCGAACGCCATGTACACGACAGCCCGACCTTCCTCGCTCAGCGAGCGATACTTGCCGTCTTCCGCGACACCAACGACCTCGTAGCGAGTATCTCCCAACAGTATCACTTCGCCCACGGCTCTTTGCCCTGACCAGAACTGAGCCGCCGCTGTCTGGTTGACGATCGCGACTCGCGGCGCGCCATCACGATCCGACGGGTCGAAGGGCCTTCCCGCCCGAAGCGGAATTCCCATCGTCTGGAAATAGCCGGTCGAGACCTGGTTGATATCCGCTCGAAATAGACCCTGGCCCAGCACCGGCTCACGTCCCGGCAGTGCGAACATCGTAGAGTGGGAAGCGAAACCGAGCGGCAGCACTGTGGCGACCGCGGCCGATTCAACGCCCGGGAGGCTGCTGGCGCGTTCTCTGATCTCACTGAAGAAATGCCGCGCCTCATCGGGCGCGTAGCGGTGCAGCTTTAAATCGACCGACAGAACGTGCAACCCGCTGGGGTCAAATCCCAAGTCGACCGAGTCGGCTCGTGACAGCGCGCGAATGAACAGCCCGGCCACGGTGAGCAGAACCACAGATCCCGCGACCTGCGTTATCACGAAAACGTTGCGCAGGCGGCTACGTCGCGTCCCGCGGTCGCAGACCTCGCCTTTCAGGGCGATAGCCAGGTCGTGTCGGGTCGCCTGCCTCGCCGGCGCGACCCCGAAGAGCGCGCCAGCGCCGAAGACGACGGCCAGCGTCAACGCCAGCACTCGCGTATCCGGCGTGAAATTGAAGGTCATCGGGATAGGAAGCGGAAAATCGAGCGCGGCCAGGAACCGCGTCGCCCAGAGGGCCACGAGAGCTCCGGCGCCACCGCCAAGCAGAAACAGCAGCACGCTCTCGGTCAGCAGCTGACGTATCAATCGCCGCCGACCGGCACCGACGGCGAGGCGTACCGCCATCTCGCGCCCGCGCCCCGCCGCGCGCGACAGCAACATGCTGGCGACGTTGACGCTGGCGATTAAGAGTACGATGCAGGAGATCGCGACCAGAAACGCCATGAACAGCGTAAACGGGCCTTTCAGCTCACCGAGCAATGCCGAATAAGGAGAGGCCGTGATCCTCTCGTTCTCGAACCGCTCGGGATCAAGCGATCGGAGATTCGCACTGATGACTCGGGCCGCCTGGTCGACCTGCTGGACTGAGCCTCCGTCGGCGATGCGACCGATGGCCGTGATGCCCGTTACGGCATCGCTCAGATCGTTTCCTGTCATCGCCTCACGCATGCTTATCGGAACCCACAGGCTTATGTCATACCCGGCGGCATGCCCGTGGAAGCCTGCCTCGGCTACGCCGATCACGGTGAACGGAGTGCGATTGACATTGACGGTCCGCCCAACGACAGAAGAGTCCGCACCGAATCGCTGCGTCCATACCGAATGGCTCAGAACTACCCGGGCGTCGCCGCCGGGGGTCCGGTCCTCCCCAGCCTGGAACAGCCGCCCGAGCGCCGGCCGGGTTCCGAGTGTCGCGAAGTAGTCCGCCGAGGCCAGAACTCCAGCTACGAGCTTTGGCTCGCCTGCACCCCCTGATGCGAGACTAGCCGGAAAGAAGTCGATCGCGGCGACACGGCTGAGACCGTTCTCTGCGTCGCGGTATCGCTCGAACACCGGGTACGAGAATGTGGCGAACGTCGTCGTTGCGACATGGGACGCGTGGACCGTCACCAGCCCGCCCGGCTCCAGGACTCCGGTGGGAGTGCGAAAGAGCAACGCATTCGCAATCGATAGAATCGTCGTCGTCGGACCGACGGCGAGCGCGATTGTCAGCGCTGCGACAGCGGTGAAGCCCGGTGACCTCTTGATCAAACGGTAAGCGTAGCGAACATCTTGTCGTAGGGAATCCATTCTCAATTTCCCCCAACACGCCCTAGCGGAAGCTCTGGAAGCGCCCGGCGCGGAGCGCGCGATGGACGGTGACCCAACCGATGCGAATGGCCCCATGCCCGCAATCGGCATGGCGAGACGGTGGGGCGAGGATCGTGATCCTCTGATAATGACTACGCCGAGCTGCGCCGGCCGGTTTCGCGGTCGGGACCGATCTCCAATCGGTGTCGATCAGGTCTCGGACCGCGTGACCTCGCGGATGCGCTCGAGCGCTTCGAGGCCCTTTCGCTCGTCCAGCGCCGATTCGGCCAAGTCGACGCCGTCTTGCAGGGTCTCGACCGAGCCCGCGACATAGAAGCCGGCTGCGGCGTTCAAGACCACAGCCGCGCGCGCTCCCGGCGCTCCCTTCCCTGCCAGCACCTGCTCGATAACGCGGGCGTTGTCTTCGGGTTCGCCGCCGGCGAGATCTGAGGCGTCGAAGTGGTTCCAGCCCAGCGTCTTTACCGGATCGAATACGAACTCTTCCAGACCGCCGCTGTCGACACGCACTCCGTGGGTCGGGCCGAGCGGCGACAGCTCGTCCATCCCCGGCTCGCCATGAACCACAAGCGCGCGGATGTGACCCAGTTCCTGCAGCGCCTCAGCCACCAGGTGCAGTAGACCGGGGTCGGACACACCGACCACCTGCCGCCGAGCCCGCGCCGGGTTGGTGAGCGGGCCCAAGATGTTCATGATCGTGGCCACGGCGAGCTCCTTACGAACCGACCCCAGATGTTTCATGGCCGGGTGCAGGCGAGGCGCGAACAAGAAGCTCAAGCCCACGCTCTCGAACACCCGCTCCATACGCTGGGGGGTCAGTGGAAGTTGAATCCCGAGCGCCTCCAGCACGTCGGCGCTGCCACAGCGCGATGAGAAGGAGCGGTTGCCGTGCTTTGCCACGGGCACTCCGGCCCCGGCCAGTGCGAAGGCCGCCGCCGTCGAGATGTTGAACGTCGCCACCGAGCCGCCGCCGGTTCCGCAGGTGTCGACAACGGCGTCAGGCTCCGGCACCCGGACCGCAACCATGGCTTTGCGCAAAGCCCGCACTCCCCCGGCGACCTCGTGGGGCGTCTCGCCTTTCGCGCGCAGCCCGATGAGCAATGCGCTCTTTTGCACGTCCGAGGCGTGGCCTTCCATGACAACCGTGAAGGCAGCCTCCGTCTCTTCCGCGCTAAGATCCTGGCGCGACGCCAGTTTGCGTATTGCCCCCGACAGTGCGGAGTTGCTTGACACCTTCAGCGCCCCCCCTAATTTCACCGCCGTGCCTCAGCAAGAGCGCCGAGATGGCTTCTGGCGAGTGAAGCTCGTCCTGCATTACGAAGGCCGGAATTTCTACGGATGGCAGTCGCAGATCAACCGGCGCACCGTGCAGGGTGAGCTTTCGGCCATATTGCGGCGGATCTGCGGTAGCATATCTCGCAAGCTGACCGCCGCCGGCCGCACCGATCGCGGTGTCCACGCTACGGGACAGGTGGCCAGTGCGCTGATTCCCGACCGTTTCGACACCGAGGAGCTGCACCGGGCGCTCAACGCGCTGGCGCCGCCGGATCTGTGGGTCGAGTCGGTGGAACGCGTCCCTGACGCATTCCATCCGCGCTATGACGCCAGATCGCGGACCTACCAGTACCGCGTCGGCGTCTCGAGCGAATCCCGCTCTCCCTTCCGTGCGCCCTGGTGCTGGCCGTTGGGTCATGCTCTGGATCGCGAAGCGATGGCTGCGGCCGCCCGTCACATTATTGGAGAGCACGACTTCAGCGCCTTCGCGAAGTCCGGCCAGCCCGAGCGAGGGGTGATCTGTCTCGTGCTCGCGTCCGAGTGGCGGCACTCACCAAAGCAGGACGGCATACTCGAGTTCGAGATCACCGCCGACCGTTACCTGCATCACATGGTTCGCTACCTGGTGGGCAGCATGGTGCAGATAGGTCGGCACCTACGACCCGTGGACGACATCGCCCGGCTGCTTACCCGCGAACCCGGCCTGACGACGGCGCCTCCGGCGCCGGCGCAGGGTTTGTTTTTGACTCGTGTCGAGTATAGTTGAAGGCGTATAGACACCAACACGCGAAGCGCATCGCCATGAGGAGCGCGAATGAAGATCTTCATCGACACTGCTGACCTTGATGAAATCCGCCGGGCCGCCGCGGCGGGACTTATCGATGGCATCACGACCAACCCCTCCTTGATGGCCAAGGTCGTCGGTGATTCCAATGTCGCCGACTATATGAAGGATGTTGCCGAGGCGGTGGACGGGCCCGTGAGCCTGGAAGTGCTGGCGCTGGATGCCGACGGGATGTTCGAGCAGGGGACGAACCTGGCAGCCATCGCTGACAACGTGGTCATCAAGGTCCCGCTCACCGAGGACGGGCTGGTCGCTTGCAAGCGGTTGCGAGCCGAGGGAATCGGGGTCAACGTGACGCTCTGCTTCTCGCCGTCGCAAGCGCTGCTGGCTGCCAAGGCGGGGGCAACGTTCATCTCGCCCTTTGTGGGACGCCTGGACGACATCTCGCATCAGGGGATGGAATTGATCGCGCAGATCCGCGAGATCTACGACAACTACGGCTATGACACCGAGATTCTCGTCGCTTCGATTCGCCACCCGCTACACTTCGTCGACGCGGCGATGATCGGAGCCGACATCGCCACGGTGCCACCGGCGGTGCTCTGGAAGTTGCTCGAGCATCCACTCACCGATCGCGGTATCGAGGCATTTCTCAAGGATGCCGAAAAGGCGAAGATCGAGATCCCGAACCTCGAGGGTGCCAAGGCCTAGCCTGCTAGGATAGGAGGCACGGCATGCGCAAATCGTTCCTCGCCGGTTGGCTGGCTGGTTTCGGGGCGGCGATGTTGGGGCTGGCCCTGTTGGTGTTCGGGCCGCCGGACTTCGTGAGCGGCGCCAACGAACGAGAGCTGACGACCGCCACGGAAGTGACGAGTGGCACGTCGGGGACTGTGAGCGGCGGCGTCATCGCTGTCTCGCAGGAGCCCGCCCCGGCGCTGGATCCCCGCGATTTGGCGCGGCTGTCGCAAACCCAACTGACGCCTGTGGTGGAAGCAGCGCGCCAGGTCGTGCCATCCGTGGTGAGCGTCAACGTCATTCGACGGCAACGGGTGAGCAGCTCGTTTTGGGACTTCGTACCCTACGGATACGAGCGCGAGGTAGCGGGCTTGGGCTCGGGTTTTGCCATCGCGCCAGGCGGTTACATACTCACCAACGCCCACGTGGTGGCTGGCGCGATCGAGATCATCGTGTCGACAACCGAAGGTGGCGACCACAATGCGCGCGTGATCGGCGGCGATGAGATTTCCGACCTGGCTTTGTTGAAGATCGACAGCGACATCCCGGTCCCACAGTTCGCCGACTCCGACGGTCTCGTCATCGGTGAGCCGGCTATCGCGATCGGCAATCCTTTCGGATACTTGCTCTCCAACGCCGAGCCCACCGTCACGGCCGGCGTGATCTCCGGAACCGGCCGACACATTCTGCCCACAGCGTTCGCCACGGGACGCCAGGAGGATCAGACGATCTACGCCGACATGATCCAAACGGACGCCTCGATCAACCCCGGCAACTCCGGCGGTCCGCTTGTCAATGCGAACGGCCGAGTGATCGGCGTCAACTCGGCGATTTTCTCGCGTACCGGCGGATCGGAAGGACTCGGATTCGCCATTCCGATCAACCGCGCGCTCCGCATCGCGGACCAGTTGCGCAGTCACGGAGAGGTAAAGCGGCCGTGGGTTGGCATCGATCTGGGCCCCACCGAAAGCGACCGAGCCGGCCGACGTCGCGGCGCCACGATCGCGCGCGTCGCGCCGGGCTCTCCGGCTCAGCGAGCCAACCTGGCGGAGGGGATGCAGGTCGTCGCGATTCGCGGCCGTCCCGTCAAGTCGCAGCTCGATTGGGAGGCGGAGCTTCTGGTGGTATCGCCGGGTCAAACGATAGAGGTGACGGTGCGGGACGTTCAGGGTCGGGAACGCGACGTCACGCTGCCGGTAGAGGAGTTGCCTTCGGTGCGCGCCGCCCGGATCGAGGTGCTCGAGGGTTTGGAGCTGGCGACGCTGACACCGGCGATCCGGGCCGAGCGCTCGCTGATCAGTGAGCGGGGTGCGCTGATCGTCGGCATCTCCGACTACGTGACGCGCATCACGGGACTTCGCGAGGGCGACCTGATCGTGCAAATCAATCGGACTCCCGTAAGCAGCGCCGATGACGTAGGAGAGATGCTGGACTACCTTGCCGGGCGTGGAGCCATATACGTGTACTACGAGCGCGACGGCCGAGGACGATACGCTCGGTTCCGGATCATCGTGGAGGGGTGATGGGCGCCGATCACGATCACTATCAGAACCCGCTCATCACGCGCTATGCCTCGCGGGAGATGGCCGCGATTTTCGGTTCGCGGCACCGAGCCCGCATCTGGCGCGAGCTTTGGATCGCGCTGGCCGAGAGCGAGCGCGAGTTGGGGCTCGAGATCAGCGGCGACGCCATCGCCGCCATGCGGGCGCACATCGATGAGATCGACCTGGCCCGGATCGCCGAGATCGAGGCGGAAGTCCGTCACGACGTTATGGCGCACATCCACCAGTTCGGGGAGGTGGCTCCGGCAGCGAAGGGCGTGATTCACTTAGGAGCGACTTCGGCCTTCGTGACCGACAACGCCGACCTCATCCAGCATAAGGAAGCTATGGTCCTGATTCGGCGTCGCCTGTTGAACTTGATCGCGGCGCTCAAAGAACAGGCCATCAGGTACCGCGATCTGCCGACGGTCGGCTATACGCACTTGCAACCAGCGCAGCCGACGACGCTGGGCAAGCGGATCACACTTTGGATTCAAGACCTGCTGCTGGATCTCGAAGCGTTGGGGTCTGAAGTCGAGCGTCTGCGTTTCCGGGGCGCCCGCGGTGCCACCGGCACCGAGGCGTCGTTCAACATTCTGTTCGGGGGCGACGGCGCGAAGATCGAGCAGCTGAATCGGATGATCGCGGAGAAGATGGGTTTCACGCAGGTCTTCGGCGTCAGCGCCCAGACGTATCCGCGCAAGGTCGACGCCTACCTGCTGGGTGTGTTGTCCGGGATCGCCCAGTCGTTGTCAAAGTTCGCCAACGACATTCGGCTTCTGCAAAACTTTGGCGAACTGCAAGAGCCATTCGGTGAAGCCCAGGTCGGCTCGAGCGCCATGCCACACAAGCGAAACCCGATGCGATGCGAGCGGATCAACGCCCTGGCGCGTCACGTCATGGTCGTGGCGCAGGATCCCGTGTTCACCGCCGCGTCGCAGTGGTTGGAACGCACCCTGGACGATTCCGCCAACAAGCGAATCTCCGTGCCGGAGGCTTATCTGGCGACGGATGCGATCTTGCTCATCGCCCACAATGTCGCGGCCGGCCTCCGGGTTTTCCCTGAAATCGCCGCGCGCCGACTCGATGAGCAAATGCCGTATCTGGCCGCCGAGCCGCTGATGATCCATGCGGCCAAGCGCGGCGGTGACCGGCAGAAGTTGCACGAGCGGATCCGGCGACACGCCGTCGCCGCGGCGGAGCGCGCGCACCGCGGCGAATCGAACGATATGATCGAACGCCTCGCGACGGACCTCGAGATCGGCATCGACAGGGCCGAGCTCGAACGCTTGCTGAGTCCGGGGGCGATGGTGGGCCGGGCGCCCCAGCAGGTAACCCGTTTCTTGGCCGAGTGGGTCGACCCGATGCTCCTGAAGTACGAGGATGAACTCGAGACTGATAGTCCGCAGCTGTCGGTCTAGGTCGAGGGTTGAAAACGACAACAACACTAACGAACTCGGGACACAGATGACGCAACCATTGAGCAAGATCGGTCTCGACCTGCCGCTCTTCAGAGAAGGCAAGGTCCGTGAAGTGTATGAATTGGGCGACGACCTGTTGTTGGTCGCCAGCGATCGCCTAAGCGCGCACGACGTCGTGATGGAAGAACCCATCCCACACAAGGGGCGCGTGCTGACGCAGTTGTCGCTGTGGTGGTTCGAGCGGACACGCGACATCGTCGTGGACCATCTGATCACGGCGGACGCCGACGAGATCATCGAGCGACGCCCGTCGCTGGCCGAGGTTCGCGATCGCTGGGAAGGCCGCTCGATGTTGGTGCGCAAGACTCGCCCCTTCCCCGTCGAATGCGTGGTTCGCGGCTATATCACGGGTTCCGCCTGGAAGGAGTACAAGAACAGTGGTACGTTGGCGGGCGAGCCTCTACCCGACGGCCTGATCGAGGCTCAACGCCTCGACCCGCCCATCTTTTCGCCGGCCACCAAGGCGACCGATGGTCATGACGAGAACATCACGTTCGAGCAGGTCAAGGGCATCGTCGGGACGGCGGTCGCCAATACGCTGCGCGACCTCAGCCTGTGGATCTACCAGCGCGCCCGCGACATCGCCATCGAAGGCGGTGTGATCCTCGCTGACACGAAGTTCGAGTTCGGCGTCAGTCAGGAGGGCGAGATCGTGCTGATCGACGAGATCCTGACGCCCGACTCTTCCCGCTTCTGGCTATCGGAGCTCTACGAGCCGGGGCAGAGCCAGCAGTCGTTTGACAAGCAACCGGTGCGCGATTATCTGGACGAGTTGGTGGCGCAAGGCGAGTGGAACAAGCAACCGCCGCCTCCAATGCTCCCGGACGAAGTGGTGGAAAGCACGTCCAAGCGCTATCTGAAGGCGTACGAACTGATCACTGGCAAGCCGCTCCTCGAATCGGCTTAGGGGAGACATGTGATGCGGTGGCCGTTTGCCCGAGAAGGTCTGCCATTCATCCTGAGCACGGCCGTACCGGCGCTCGTTCTGCTCGATGCCGCGGTCATGTTCGGCGGCGCCGTGCTCTGGGTGTCGGCCGGTCTTATCAGCTTCCTGGCGGTGGGCGTGTTGATGTTCTTTCGTGACCCCGAACGACAGGGCCCGAAGGGTGGTGATCTGGTCGTGTCACCCGCGGATGGAAAGGTCATCGATATCACGGTCGCGGATGAGCCGTCCTACGTGAGCGGAGAAGCGCTGCGGGTGTCCATCTTCCTCTCTCTGTTCGACGTCCACGTCAACCGATACCCCGTATCGGGAGATGTGAGGCACCGATCGTACGATCCGGGCCGTTTTGAGCCCGCTTGGCGCCAATCCGCAAGCCACAGCAACGAGCGAGCCTCGACGGGGATTGATGCCCACGGTCGCCCCATACTCGTGAATCAGATCGCCGGCCTGGCGGCGAAGCGAATCGTGACCTACGCGGAAGTCGGCGACACGGTCGAACAAGGCGAGCGTATGGGGCTAATTCGTTTCGGATCACGCGTCGATGTCTACATGCCGCGCGAAGCGACTCCCAGCGTCAAAGTCGGGGATAGGGCCGTCGGCGGCGTGACCGTCCTCGCCCATTTGGCTGAATCCACAGGGAAACAGGCATGATCATAAAGAGCCAGGGCGCCGCGCGAAGCCGCGGACGGGCAATCGTCATCCTGCCCAACGCCTTTACGCTCGGCAATCTGTTTTTCGGTTTCTGGGCGATCGTCAGCGCGCTGCGGGGGGACTACTCGCTCGCCGCCTGGCTGGTATTCGTCGCTGCCGTCGCCGATGCGCTCGACGGGCGAATCGCCCGCTTCTCGCGGACTGGCTCGCCGTTTGGCTCCGAGCTCGACTCGCTGGTCGACCTGGTCAGCTTCGGACTGGCACCGGCGGTACTGACCTACAGACTCTTGCTGGACACCGGCGACTGGAGCTGGGCGCTCGCCTACATCTATGTTGCCGCGGTGGCCGTTCGTCTCGCCCGCTTCAACATCGAGCAAGGCGGGCGGGCCCATTTCCACTTCCACGGACTCCCCTCTCCCGCGGCGGGCGTCACGCTGGCGGCGTTCTATCCGTTCAGCCAGACGATGTTCTTCCAGCAATACCTTTCCACCTGGCCGTGGACACAGCTCATTGGTGGTGGTATGATTGTATTGGCGGGGCTGATGCTCAGCCACGCCATCTATCCGGCGGTCCCCCGTCTCAGCGTTCGCACTTCTAGCGGACGCCTAGGTATTGCACTGGTAGCTTTGTGTGTGGTGCTCCTACTCTGGAACCCCCGGCTGGTCGTGTTTCCCACAGGGGTGATCTACATGACCTACGGGGTCGTCCGGGCTGTAGCGCTGGGGCTTCTTGACCGGTTGCCCGAGCGGGACCCGCTCAGCGAGGAACTGAGCGCCGTCGAAGCCGAGACGCGCGACCTGGAGTACGAGGACATGGAGCCCCACTGGACGAAGCGCTCAGAGTCCGCCTCATCCGACGATGAGGAGGACGCCTGATCGGAGCGTCGACGTCATCGACAACGAGAGGGGGGAGTCATGGGTCTGAGGACAGCGGCGCGGTTGGCAGCGGTGCTGGCAGCCACGGCCGCCATCGCTGGCGTGGTTAGGGCACAGGAGACGCAGACGATTCGGCCCGGCATGACCGAGCAGGACGTCATTGCCGTCTTCGGCGAGCCCCAGGGCAAGAGTAGCTACGGGACCTTCACCTTCTACTTCTATGATAACGAGTGCGAGAAGGAATGCGGGTTCCCCGACACGGTGTTCTTCGAGAACGGCCAGGTCGTCGACGCCGTGCTGCGAGCGACGTGGCGCGACTACGCGGGTGAGAGCTCTTCACCGAAAGGGGTGATGCCCCGGGCAACGCCGGGTGGCGAGCGCCTCGAGGTCCCGGGAGTGTTGGAAAGCGTCGAGGTGAGGCCGGCGCCTCCGCCGGCGGCCAAGCCGGACACCACACACTCTCGCGGCTAGGCCCTCCGCCGAGGTCGGAGCGCACGCGGACCTCCCCCGTGCTCTCGCTGCGGTAGGTCTCGCCAGCAACAGCCAACAGGTCGGTTCGGCCGTTCGACGGTCGGACCGATCTGCTTCTTTCTCAGAGGCGTCAATCTCGGTCCGGGCTGGATGAACGGATCTCAGCCTGTTATCATTTCGTTCCCACGGCACAGCGAAGAAGATCCGACAGGTGGATACGAGGCCATGTCAGAACTCGTAGGACGAAGGCATTGAGTAAGAGAGCGCCACCGGCGACAACCCGATCACTGCGTGAGGAGTGCGGGGTCTTTGCCGTCTCTGGGCATCAAGCGGCAGCCGAGCTGACCTTCCTAGGCCTCTATGCCCTACAGCATAGGGGTCAGGAGTCGGTGGGGATCGTCTCGTACGACGGCAAGCAGGGTCGCATTCATAAGGGCATGGGGTTGGTGGCCGAGGCGGTGAAGGACGAGCATCTTGTCGAGTTGGAAGGGCGCGTCGCCATCGGGCACACCCGCTATTCCACGGCTGGCGAGTCGGCGCTGCGCAATGCGCAACCCGCGCTGGTCAAGTACCGAGACGGCACGCTCGCCCTGGCACACAACGGCAATCTCACGAACGCCGCCACTCTGCGAGACCAACTCGTTGCCGAGGGCGCGATCTTCCAGACCACAATGGACTCTGAGGTCATTGTCCACCTGATCGCGCGCTCCCAGCAGCCGGACCCTGACCAGCAAGTGCTGGAAGCGCTCGGGCAGATCGAGGGCGCCTTCTCTCTCGCCATTCTGGTGAACGACACCGTGTACGCCGCTCGCGATCCGCGCGGTTTCCGCCCGCTGATTCTCGGGCGAAAAGGCCCCGCCATCGTCGTGGCTTCCGAGACTTGCGCGCTCGATCTGATCGAAGCCGAGTACGTCCGCGACATCGAGCCGGGCGAAGTGCTGAAGATCCGAGACGGAAAGGCTGAAAATTTGACGCGTCTCACGCCGGAGGCGGCGGCGGCTTGTATCTTCGAGCTCATCTACTTCGCCCGACCCGACTCGAGCCTCTGGGGCTGTTCGGTCGACGGGGCGCGGCGCGCTTTCGGCCGCCGTCTGGCGATCGAACATCCGGTCGAGGCGGACTCCGTCTTTTCGGTTCCAGACTCATCGAACTCGGCCGCGCTGGGCTTCTCCGAGCAGTCAGGCATCTCGCTGGAACTGGCGCTGATCCGAAACCACTACATCGGCCGGACGTTCATCCAGCCCGTACAGGCCGATCGCGACTTCAAGGTGCGAGTGAAGTACAACGTCGTCCGCGAGGTCATCGACGGTAAGCGGGTCGTCATGGTCGACGATTCTCTGGTCCGTGGCACGACCAGCCGAGGCCTCGTGTCGATGATTCGCGATGCCGGCGCGCGCGAGATTCACCTGCGTATCGGCTCGCCACCGATTAGGCACCCGTGTTTCTACGGCATCGACATGCCGACGAAAGCCGAGTTGCTGGCGTCGGACCGAAGCGTCGAAGACATCCGCCAGTACCTGAACGTCGACTCGATCGGATATCTGTCGCTGGAGGGGCTGGTCGCCGCCGTACAGGAGTTCGGGCCTTACTGCGACGCCTGCTTTACGGGCAACTATCCAACGGCCGTGCCGTACCAATCCCTCTCCGAGTCGATCGCCGAGTAGTGTTGCCACCGGCGGGAGGGTCGTGCTAAGGTGGGCATGGCACACAGCGACGTTTCCGCATCGGACGCCATCGACCCGCGAGTCCGAAACGCCACCGGGTGCCCGACTCGATCGAAACGCTGGCCGTGGCTACGGCCAGGAAACGTAGCGTTGCCAGCACGCTTGACTGCGGCGGCGGTCAGGCTACACTGAGGTCTTCCGGCGCTCGAAAGGACTGAATCGTGCCGATCATCACGATCTCGCGGGGAACCTTGAGCGGAGGCCGCAAGACGGCCGAGTGTCTCGCAGGCATGCTCGGGTATCCTAGTCTCGGGCGCGAGATCCTTCAGGAAGCCGCCCGAAAGGTGGGCGTCCCGGTGGAAGATCTGACCGGGAAACTCGAAGCCCCACCCTCTCTGTTCGCCCGATTGACCCAGGAGCGAAAGAACTACTTGCTCGCGGTGCAGACGGTGCTGGCCGAGCACTGTACGACCGGTGACCTGATCTACCACGGCCTGTCCGGGCAGTTTCTTTTGAAGGACCTGCCTGGCGTGCTAAAGGTTCGCCTCGTCGCCCCTCTGGAGATGCGAGTCCAGGCGCTGACGTCGGCGCATCATGGCATGACCAGCAAGGCCGCGGAGGATTTCATTCGGAACGTCGACGAGGAACGCCGCCGTTGGGTCAGAATGATGTATGGGGCCGAAGTCGAGGACACTTCGCACTACGACATTACCGTCAACCTAGCGTGGATCTCCATCGAGACCGCTTGCGTGATCATCGCCGAGGCGGCGAATCAGCCTCAGTACGCAGTAACGAAGGACGTGAAGAAGAGGCTGGAGGAATTCGCGACCGTGTGCCGTGAGCAGCTCCTTCAGGTGAAGGGAGGCTGAGGCGTGGCGATCATCAGCATCTGTCGGGGCACGAAGAGCGGCGGCCAATCTATGGCGGAATGCCTTGCCGAACAGCTCCACTACCCGCTCGTGGCCCGGGAAGTTCTCCAGCACGCGGCTTCGGACCTCGGCGTGACGGAAGAGGGCTTGAGCCGGGAGTGGGAACGCACACCCAGATTGTGGAGCCGACGTTCGTCGGAACAGAGGCTCTATATCACAGCCGTGCAAGCCGCGCTCGCGGAGCATGTGGCCGGCGGAGACCTGATCTACCACGGACGTGCCGGCCAGGTACTGCTGAAAGGGCTGCCCGGAGTCTTGCGTTTGCGACTGATTGCGCCGATCAGCGCGCGAGTGCGAACCGTGATGGAGACCGAGGGGATGGATGAGGCCTCGGCCGAACAGTATATCCAGCATGTCGATGGCGTTCGGGCGCGCTGGATCAAGACGATGTACGGCGAAGATATCGATGACCCCGTACTCTACAACATGGTGATAAACCTGAGAACGTTGTCGCTTCCCGCTGCATGTAACATTGTGACAAAGGCCGTGCAGCAACCGGACTTTGCGGTGACGGATGACGTGAGGACGAAGCTTCTCGACTTCCGACTGGCCTGTCGCGTCAAGCTCGCGCTGGCAAAGGCGGATGACACGCGCGCTCTCGATCTGCGGATCGAGGCGCACGAGGGAGAGCTAGACGTCTTCGGAAGCGCACCCACGTTGAAGTCTGGTGATGTGGGCGAGCGGATCGTCGAGATTGCCCACTCGGTAGCAGGAGTAGAAGCCGTGCACCTACAGCTCGAGTGGTTCGACCCCTACCCCTAGATCTCCAGCCAGCCATTCCTAGATCAGCACGGGCATCCCCATCGCCGGCCAGATCAGCCAGACGAAGAGGGCGAGCACGACCAGCAGCAACACGCTCGCCGGAATGCCGGCGCGGAAAAACTCTCCCGTCGTGAACTGGTTGCTGGCGTACGCAATCGCGTTCGGCGCGGCACCGACGAGCAGAAGAAAAGGCATCCCCGCGGCAACCAAGGATGCGAAGAGGATCACCTCGGGCGCGACCCCCACATACGGGGCGATGACCAATGCCACCGGCACAGTGATGGCGATGGCGGCGACGTTCATGATCAGGTTGGTCATCACGAGGACGAACGTCGCGACGCCGAGTACGAAGAAGATCCAGTGCGTACCGTGCAACAGGCCGAGCCACCGGATCGCCAGCCACTCCGCCGCGCCCGTCTGCCAGAGGCAGAAACCGATGCTCATGGCGCCGCCGAACAGCAGTACGATATTCCAAGAAGTCTTCTCGAGATCGTCCAACGAAACAACTCGGAACACGAAGAACAATACCGTCGAGACGAGGATGATCGCGCTCTTGTCCAACGGTTCAAACGCGGGTACAAACGAGCGAAGGCTCAGTACCGCAATCGTCGACAGCACGATCACCACCGCCAGGATCTCGTTACGGCTGATGGGCCCGAGCCTCGCGTACAGGTTCTGCACGCGCTCGCGCAGACCGGGGATCGTCTTCTCCTCGGGCGGATAGTAGATCATGAAGTAGACCCAAAGGAGTGCCGTCATCACCACACCGACCGGTAACATGTAGTAGCTCAGCTCGAAGAAGCTGACCGAGCGCCCCGAGATATCCCGGAAGAAGCCGATCGCCACCGCGCCACGCGCTGCGCCGAGCAAGGTGATGATGCTGCCAGCGCCGGCCACGAACGCCATCCCCATGAATAGCCCCTTGCCGAACCTCGTCGGCTCACTCTCCTCGGTGTAGAGGGCATAGATGGCCATGAACAACGGGAAGACCGTGGCGGCTACGGCGGTGTGCGCCATGACCAACGTCAACGACGACGTCATGACGAAACAGCCGAGATAGATCATGCTCGTTCGCTCTCCCACCAGCGACAACATCTTGTACGCCAGTCGCCGCGTGAGACCGGTCTTGGTGAAGACCATCCCAAACACCAACGAGCCGAAGATGAACCATACCGACGGGTCCATGAAGTCGGTGAAGGCGGTGCGTGCAGGCCGAATCAGGAAGAGCGCTTGGACGACTCCGATGGCGATGCTGGTCACACCGATGGGGATTACTTCCGTGACCCACCATGTCGCCGCGAGGAAGAACAGCGCCAGCGCCGCCTTTCCCTCCCGCGTCAAGGGGAACGCTTGGCCTTGTGGATCGAGCGCGGGATCGGGCATGGGAGCGAAGTAGACGGCCGCGAAGAGCGCCAGGCCGAGCCCGATGAAGCCGATCCGCTTCCAGTCGACCGGCTTCACCTCCTCGCTCCGCTTCGGGCGCGCCAGTTCGACACCCCCAGGGGACGGTCTCGAAGCGGTATCGGATATGTCTGTCACACTACCGGACAACACCTCATCGCTCATGGCAGCGACAACCTCACAAACACCTCCCGGGCAAGGCGATGATTATCTCACCAGTTGGGCCAGCTCGCGAAACGCTTCGACCGACCGCACGACACCCACGAGCTGCCCATTCTGAAGCACCGGAACAAGGCTCACGTCCAGGGCAACCATAGCCTGGACCGCCTTCATGACGTGATCCTCCGCATCGAGGATGGCCTCGATCGGGCTCATCACATCGCTCACCGGTCTATTGGCCTGCTCCCTGATACCGCGGACAACTCGGTCGTAGGAGAGCTCCGCCAAGTTGGGATCGATGTCTATGTCAAACAGCTTCTTCTTGTACTCGAGCGGTTTGCTCAACAGGTACTTAGGCTCCAACCCGCGCATAATGTCGCGGCGTCGAACGGTCCCGACCAGCACATTGATCTCATCAAAGACGAGAAGCACCCGGGGCAAAGACTTGCGAAGCCTCACCTCGAGGTGCGCTTCTTCGATCTTCGCGATCGCCTCGCGCAGTGTGGCGTTGTCTCGCACCGAGGGATACTGCTCGATGGGAATCATGATCTCGTTGACGCGCCTCATGACTTCCACGGCTTCTACCACCCCTTCTTGCGCATGATGTCGG
>JASFMO010000008.1:0-22922 GCA_050117535.1 Gemmatimonadales bacterium
TTCCGCCTCGCTGCCGGCTCCCAGATAGAGCTTGATCATCTGCTCCAGCACGAACACCCGCGCCTTGCCGTCCTCGACAATGGACGCCGCCACACCTTTCGCCAGTTGCTCGGCCGCTTCCCGCTCCGCCCGTGCTGGCAGCAGTACGTCGGCCTCCAACCGACGCTGCTCCAATCCAATCCGCTCCTGCTGCAAGTCCTGTTCGGCGATCGTCTTCGCCTTCTCGCCGGCGACCGGCGCCGCCTTCTCCTTCGCCAGCGCATCGGCCTCGAGTTCGGCCGTGCGGACGCGCAGCTGGTTGGTCTTCTCGACAATGGCCAGCTCGGCCTCGACCTTCGCGATCTCCGCCGCTCGCCGCGCCGCCGCCTCGGTTTGCTCCGCCTCCGAGCTCCGCTCGGCCTCCGCGACGCGCGCCTTCTTCAGAATCTCCGCGGTCTGCTGTCGCCCGATAGAGTCAAGGTAGTTCACCTCGTCGGTGACGTTCTGGACCTTCAGCGTATCGAGGTCGAGGCCCAACTTTTTCATGTCCTCATCCGCTTCCTCGATCAGCCGGTGAGCGAACTTCAGCCGGTCCTCGTTCACCTCCTCCGGCGTCAGCGTCGCCAGCACGCCGCGCAGGTTGCCCTCCAGCGTGTCTTTGGCGATCTGCATCACTTCGTCGAACGGTTTGTCCAGCATCCGTTCCACCGCGTTGTGCGAGATGGGATCCCGCGCGCTGATCTTAACGTTCGCAATCCCGTGCACGATCAGCGGGATACCGCCCTTCGAATAGGCATTCCTCACCACGACCTCGATCGGCAGCGTCGTCAGGTCGATCCGCGAGACCCGCTCGATGATCGGCACCCGCAGCGTCCGACCGCCGTGCAACAGCCGATAGCCCGCCTTGCGACCGTCCGCCGTGGTTCGCTTTCGACCCGTGATTACCACCATCTCGTTCGGCTGGCAGATCACCATTAACGAGCTGACCGTGACGATGAGCGCGCCCAAGACGCCCAAGCCGATGATCCCGAGTATGAAGCCCGTGTTCGGATCCACCCTCTTGCCTCAACTTTCTCCTGAAGGAAGTTCCAGCGCGTCGAACGGAATGATCTCCGCCACGCCACCTTCGATCCGTAAGATGACAACCTCGCTGCCCGCCTCGAGCGCCCGAGCTACGTCAGGCGCCGGCCGCGCCGTCAGGTACAGCTCGCGATCCGCAACCAAGCAGACGATTCGGCCCGGCTCCCCCGGCGCCATGGGCAACACCACACGCGCCGCTCGCCCCTCGATCTCCCGTTCGCTGACCGCATCCACGCCGCTGTCGGTCCGGCGGAGCCAGGTGAAGACCCCGTACGTCAGGAGCCACGCCCCACCGCCCATGACCAGCGACAGCGTCAGCGTCGCGTCCGGGGCATTCCCCATTACGGTCAAGAACGTGCCGGTGAGACCGAAGGCAGCCAGACAGAATATCAGGTTGCGGGGTCGGAAGAGGCCCAGGACCAGCAGACCGGGCGTGTCGTGGCCGACGTGGACGTCGTGGTCGGCATCCACGCCACCGACGTGGATATCGCCGCCAGAGACATCCGCATCGACGCCGGAGAGGTCAGCGTCCACGCCGGAGATGTCCGCGCCCGTGGCATCGACATCGCCGACACCGTGAAACGCCCCGCTGATCACCGAGAACAACAGCAGGCCGCCTCCGAGCATCGCGGCGAGGATATAGATGCCCAGCATGCGCGCCTCCCCTCTGTCGCCGAGCGCCAACCGCCGGTTGTCGATGGCCTTCTCGCAGACAATAGAACAATACTGAGCCCGCAGCCAAGCCGCCACAATGGCCCGGCGCCCCAGTCGGAATCAACCGGCCCCGCCGAATAGACCCTGCCCAGACCGTGAAAATAGTGCGATCAAGACAGGGGGCGCCCGGAGGGCCCCAAGCAGCCTATCATTATGTGTAACAGAGAGTTAACGTGATTGCCTCAGAAAGGAATGTACCTTGCAATACATAAGTCCGTGGCGTAGAAGCTTGACACTCGATCCCCAACCTATTAACGTGCCGCCGCCCCTCCTCCATCGGTGTAGTCGTAGTCCCGCCGGGTGCTAGAGTGCGCCCACCACGCGGCTACCTCCGATTGGAGCAATCAGTAGGTGAGACCAAGCGAACCGGACTACCAATGGAACGAAACCGCCTAACGTTCCTGGTGATATCGGACCCCTCCCGGCCCGCGCACTCGGTGCAGCTATCGCACCGCCTGTTGCGCGCTGCGATCGGAGGTCTTGCCGCGTTCCTCGTATTCCTCCTGGTGGGCTCTACGGCGCTAGTCTTGAATCTCGGCAAGTTGGCGAAGACCAGCCAACTCGAGAGCGCGAACGCGCTGCTGGTGGCGGACGTGCAGCGGATGCAGGAAACGGTGGACCAACTGACCCAGTCGATCGGTTCGATATCGGAGAGGGACCGCCGCTTCCGAGTGTTGGCGGGGCTACCGGAGATCGACCCGGAGGTGCGGCAAGTCGGTATCGGTGGACCGGGAACGGCCTCGATCGAGTCAGAGCCGCTGCTCGCGCTCGATTCGGGCCTGGGCCGTCAGGTCTACGGTACCACCAGCGATCTGAACCGCTTGCTCCGCCAGTCGAACCTTCTAAGGGTGAGCCTGGAGGAAGCGTCCACCGCCCTGGAGCAGTACCGGGACGAGTTGGCCAGCTATCCCTCGATCGACCCCACCGACGGTTGGCTCAGCTCGACGTTCAGCCGCAGTCGCTGGCATCCGCTGCTCAATGTGCGACGTCCGCACGAAGGTATCGACATCTCGGCCAGTCCGGGCACGCCCGTGGTCGCTACGGCCGATGGGCAAGTGAGCTATGCTGGCTATCGACCGGGCTACGGGTGGACCGTAGAGATCGATCACGGCAACGGATACAAGACCCGCTACGCTCACAATCAGAGGAATCTGAAGGTCAGTGTTGGCGACGCCGTACATCGCGGGGACGTGATCGCCCTGGTCGGCAGCAGCGGCCTGGCCAAGGGCGCGCACGTTCATTACGAGGTATTGAAGGACGGTCGGGCCATCGACCCGCAAAACCACCGCTTGCAGAGCGTGATCGTCGAATAGCCGCCGATAAGACGACATCGACGTAGAGCGAGAAGAGCGGGCTGCGGCCCGCTCTCTTTGTTTGTGGCCTCGTGCGTCCGGTCCGCTGGACGACCTAGCTCTCTCCCAACCCGACCAGAATCTTGTCTCCCTCGACCTTCACACGATACGTCTTGACACCGACCCTCACCGGCCCACCCGCCGGCTGGCCCGTCTGGAGGTCGAACTTGCCGCCGTGCCAGGGACAATTCAGCGTGCAGCCGTCTCCGTCCACCCAACCCTCGCTCAGCGACGCCCGACCGTGCGAACAGCGATCGCTGACTGCGTGAAACCGTCCGTCGACGTTGAACAGCGCGATCGCGTCGGCTCCGTTGTAGACCCGCTTCGAGGCGCCCGGCGGCACCTCGCTGACCTTGGCCACGAAACTGAAACCTTCCTCATCACGTTCAGTGGACTCGGCCAGATCGGCGATCGAGGCGCCGCCGAGCGAATCGAGGACATCCCATAGGGACATCTGGATGCAGGTGAAGATCGGTGTGTCGCGCAGCGTATACGCCGAGGCATCGCTCTCGCGCAATTCCATGACCAGGTCGAGAAACTCGCCCGGATCATCACCCTCGAACCCCACCATGAACTCCTGGTCGTCCAGGCCGAAGGAGTACGCGGTGTTGATCCTTATGTCTGGGTACTTGCGGCCCATTCGCACATGCTCGCTCATCATCTGCTGCCGCTCGCTGTGCGGCAGCTTGTACCACGGCCTGGTCTTGATGAACGGATAGAGGAACAGGTAGCGCGAGTCCTGGGGGCTGACGGTAATCCGATCGTCCAGTCCCGGCTCATCCGGAAAGTCGTAGATCGAACGTTTCGTCATGGCCAGGTAGCTGTAAGGCGTCGATAGGTGAGCCCCCAGCCGCGTGGAGAAGATGGCCGTCTCCAACGCCTGTAGAGTCTCGAGATCCTCGGTGGCTTGCCACAGCATGAAGTCCGTGTCGCCCCGCGTCCCCATAAGACTATAGGAGCGCAGCAGCGACCGGGCCTGGAATCCGCGTATCGCATCCGCCAACTCGACCTTCTGGGCGACCTGCTTGTCCACGCTCTGCCTTCGCCACAGGGGATCCAGCTTGAAGAACAAGTAGCGCACCAACTGCCGGCTCTCTTGGCCCTGCGACATCTCTCCTCCTTCCGTTTCCAACCCCTGTTCCCGGCCACTCCGTGTCAGACACCACGGGCGCCCGCCAGGTTCGACCGGAAACCGCTCCTTCAACTGAAACCGCTCTTCGCCGCACTCCGTAGTGACTTCCGGGTGCGAGACGGTCTTTCAACCTTCGAGGTTAGGATACTGACGTGGGAATCGGCGGACTGCTAGTCTTGCTCATCACTCTGTTCGAGGGACTGATAGTGCTGCGCGTCATCCTGTCCTGGTTCACGTCGGCCGAGGGCTCGAACAAGGTCACCGACCAGCTCAAACGTCTGACCGAACCGGTGCTCGAACCGATCCGCGACGCGCTGCCCGCGACCGGCGCCGTCGACCTATCGCCCCTTATCGCGCTCGTCGGTCTGGAACTCATCAAAAGAATCCTGACCTGAGCGGCGGCTTCACTCGGACGGCGACTGACCTCTCACCGAAGCCCGAGATTCAAACGGCTCGAGCTTCTCCGCGCCGATCACCCGCGCCGTGACAAGCTGCGGAAAGCCCTCGATATACTCGTTGAACCGGCGGACCGCTTCGTTGTAATCACGGCTCGCCCGCTCCACCTGCTGCTCCGTCTCGTCGAGCTGTGAGCGCAGCAACTCGAAGGCTGGGTCGACTCGCAGACTCTCGTCTCTGGCGGCCGACGCCATTATCTCCTCGAGGCTCGAGCACAGCTCGGCGTTGGCCGTCTGGATCGAGCCCAGATCACCCGACTGGAACGCGAGGACCAGATCGGCGCGCGCGTCCGCCACAGCACCCGTCAGCTCGTCGCGCACCGCATTGTTGGCCTGCAAGGTCTCCAGAAGGCTGGGCACCAGCTCCGCACGTCTCTGCAGCTGGATCTCGATCTCCTGACGGGCCGATCTCACCTGCTCCTCCAACTCCTGGAGCTGACCGTAGCCGCAGCCTGCCTGAACGGCGGCGAGCAGCAGCACGAACCGAAGTCGCCGCGACCGCCTTGCGCCACCACGCTCATCCGACCGGCCACCCGTCGACGGGGTGCCCTGGCTCCCTGAACCTGAGATCGAGTTCATGTATTCCACAACACAAAAGTGTGGGCGCTCGCCCTGCCTTCCGCCGGAGACGCCATCACGACCCGGGCTGCTCTGGGTGAGCGCCGCTTGATAACTTGCGGAGTCCCTTCTACAATTTCCACGAATTCGGCAGCCATCAACTTTAATCTGGGAGAGCTCAATGAACAAGCATTGGGTGCTGGGTCTCGCTCTGCTGGTGACGCTCACCGCCTGCAGCCGGTCGACGCAGTTGGCCGTTAAAGCCGTGGCCGAGGGAACAGATGGTGAAGAAATGGCTAGAAACCAGCAGGTGA
Source organism: Gemmatimonadales bacterium (assembly GCA_050117535.1). GTDB lineage: Bacteria > Gemmatimonadota > Gemmatimonadetes > Palauibacterales > KS3-K002 > JASFMO01. Next base: position 5,585 of record JASFMO010000008.1, read on the forward strand.
TTCGGCTGCTGCCGTACGACCGCGACTCACTATTCGAGGTGCTCGCCACCACCGCTTCCGACCCCGAGCCTCAGCCGCCGAGAGATCTCATCGATCTGCGCGATTCGGTCGCCGTCGCTCAGGAAGAGTGGACGACCGCCGAGGCGGCATGGAACGATATGCGGTCGCAGATGCAGCAGCTGTCCGAGCGCATGGAGAACATGGATCGGGCAAGCAACGAATACGCGCAGGCCTACCGCAGATTCGACGACCTCGATAGGCAAGTGCGGCGGCTCGATCGCGACAAGCAGCGCTATTTCGAGACCTTCACGGCGTTGCAGGGGCACTACCGGGCTCGGGCCGACTCGTTCAACGCCGTGTACGAGGCCTGGGGCGACGCCGCCTTCGATCGTTACGGCGAGATCGTCGACAGCCTGCTCGAGGCGCGGGGCACAGAGGAACTCGTCGACACGACCGACGCCGGGGGCTGGGCACTGTTCAGCGTACCCCGTGGGAGTTGGTGGATTCATACACGAGCCGCCTTGGTGTTCGAGGAGCTCTACTGGAACGTTCCGTATCAGTCCGGCGGCGGCGCTGACACTCTGGTCCTGAACAACGCCAACGCTGATAGACGCCCCATCTTCTAGCTTGCGATCGCAGCGGGCGGCGTCGCGGCCGACGTCGCCCGCCCTCAGGGTCACCGAAGCCCCGCGATGCCGTGGCTGCGGTTCGAACTCCTCGAGCTATGACCGAGATCGAGATCCACTATCGCCGGCCACCGGACCGACTAGACGTTTTCGTCCAGGACCTCGTGGTCGATGCGTCGGACCACAAGATCACTCTGCACGACCCCTCCAGCCTCACAACCGCGCTCACCGTTGGCGAGCAGATCATCTACGAGCCCGGCTCCCCGATCGTCTGGTACGTGTTTCCCGACGCCTGGTATGACATCGGTCGCTTTCATTTGAGGGACGACACGTTCACCGGCTACTACGTCAACCTGATCGCCCCTCCCCAGCTCGAAGCACGACCCTGGACGCTCTACGACCTGTGTCTCGACGTCTGGGTCAACCCCAACGGCGACTTTGTCGTCCTCGACCACGACGAGTTCGACGAGGCCGTTGACCGGCGCTGGATCGATCCGGCCACAGCCGAAAGCGCACGCCGCGAGCTCGAACGCTTCATCCAGACACTCGCAGAAGGCCGGTTCCCACCGGCCCTGGTGCACGACCACCCCTTACCGCGGGTCCGCCGGCTTCGCGCAGAGCGACGCCGCGCGAACGAGACCGGCTAGCGACACAGCGGCGGCCAGCGCGGTTCTGAGCCGCCTCCGTCAACCTCCCTTGCGCCTACGGCGCCATCGCCCACACCTTCAGTCGCCATCGCAAATCGCACTGGCTCGCGAGGTCTAATGCGCACTTGCTTCAGTCTTCTCGTTGGCACCGGCTTGCTCGCCGCCGGCGTGACGCCGCCGCCGAGCGCCGCGCAGGCGCCCGATGATTACCGCGTCCTCGGATCCCCCGAGGCGCCGCTCGAGCTGGTGATTTTTTCGGACTTCGAGTGCCCGTATTGCCGGAACCTGGCTCTGGCAGCGACCCCGGCCGTGATCGCCGAATTCGTGCACACGGGTCAATTACGGCTTCGTTATGTTTTCTTCCCCCTCGCCGCCGTCTACAAGAATTCCGTCGCGGCGGCCAAGGCGGCGCATTGCGCAGGACGAGCGGACCGTTTCTGGGCCTACCACGACTACCTGTTCGTTCGCCAGCCCGAGTGGTCCGGCGACGCCGCCGCCGATGCTCTCTGGATCGAGTACGCCCGCAACATCGGTCTCGACGCCCAGATGTTTGAGTCCTGTTTCCGTTCCGATGAGGCTCACGATGCGGTGGAAGCGGATCTCCGCATGGCGCTGGCGGCCGGAGTCACCGGCACACCGACTCTCGTCGTCAACGGGCAATCACTCTCAGGGTTCCAGACGTACGAAGAGCTGCGAAGGGAAATCATTCTGTCGCTGACGGCTCACCAGCCATGATACGTCGCCCTAATACAGCCGTCCGCGCCTGAAATGACCGACTTCACGCCCGACCTCCCGCTATCGATACTGGCCGGTGCCGTCGCTATCAGCCTGAGCCCCTACGCCGCGCTGGCGACCTTGGGCTTGCTCAGTTACCTCGGCACCCTCGCCATGCGACCGGAGCTCGCTGGCCTGGCTGAGCCCGTACTCTGGGGAACACTGGGCAGCCTGACGGTCGTCGATGGTATCCTGTCTCGGTTCCGTCTCACGGACCTCGTCTGGAACGTCCTGCACACGGTCGCCCGGCCGGTCGCCGCCTTCCTCTTCGCGAGCGCCGCCCTGGCGGCGCTCCCGGCGGGCGGACAGTGGCTAGGCAGCCTAGCGGCCTTCCTGGTCGCGTCACTCGTTCACGTGTCGGTCCTGGCGGTGCGCACCGCGGCCCGCACCGCTGGCCCTGTCTCCTGGCTGCCCGGGCTGACCTCGGTTCGCCTGTTGGGCGCCGCCATGCTGGCGGCACTCGCTTTCACGGCACCGCCTCTGGGCGCCTCCGCCGCCGCCGTCCTGTTGATAGCACCGCTTCCCTGGTTCCCACGTCTCTGGGGGGCGGCCAGCCTCGCGGTCGCCTCGGTGCTCTACCCCCTGATTCGCCCGGGCCATAGCCATGAGTGGACCGTCGGGGTCGATAAGCTACCTCGAGGCTTGCGACGAACCGCGCGAGCGGTTCTCGAGCCAACCTCGGGCCCCGTACGGCACGCCCGGGCAACTTTGGCTCGCCTGGGGCCGGCCTGGCCGTACTGGCGGGGCCGGATCATCCTGGAGGCCGACAGGCCGGTTCTGTTCCTCTACTCACGCGGGTTCGAGCCCCGGGCCATGCCCCTGCGCGCATCCACGGGGCGTGCTGACGAAGGCGCCCTTATCGAAACGCTGGAGGTCGAAGACCCGCTCTCCTTCGCCTTGTGTCTCGGCCCTGACGCCCCCGGGGGGCCGGCCATTCTGACAGCCCTGAAGAGATCACCCATACTGGACTGATTCGAGCGGAACTTCACCCTGATTCCGGGGTCTGAGGGAACAGTTGTGTCGTGCTTAGGCACCGTTTAAGTAATTTGTCTTTCGGTTCGCCTTCTGTTCGGGGTTTACGTGCCGCACGATTGGTTTTATACTAGACAGTCTTGTCTACCAACGTCTTGAGATCGTCCGTTTCCGCCGCTGGCTTCGAGAGGGGCGGACTGAGTGGCGAGGAGCATGGCGCTCGGGCGTGCAGCGATCTGTCCTGCGAGACCGCTCCGCGGTACTCGCATTTTTTGTCGGCGAGCTGTTCACTACAAACCTCCGGAGTCCAAGCGGAGTGAGCATGTTCTTTAGCTCCAAGGCGTTAGACTCATTCGATCAGTACCTTCAGGATGTCGAGAAGTATCCACTCATCGAGGATGCTGCGACGGAGCGACAAATCGCCCGTCGGGCTCGCGCTGGCGATAGGGCGGCGGCTGAAAGGTTGGTGACGGCCAACCTCAGGTTCGTCATATCCTACGTCAAGAAATACCAGGGCCGCGGGCTGAACTTGGCCGAGCTCGTGTGCATCGGCAATGAAGGGCTGCTCAAGGCAGTCAAGAAGTTCGACCCCGACAAGGGTGTCAAGTTCATCTCATACGCGGTCTGGTGGATCCGACAGACCGTGCTCCAGGCTTTGGCCGAGCAGACGCGGTCGGTCCGCATCCCGCTGAATCAGAACTCCAATCTGGTCAAGCTCTCGCGGACCGAGACCGCTCTCACACAGCAGCTCGGACGCACGCCCACGGATCGAGAGATCGCAGACCGCATGGGCGAGCCAGTTCAGACCATCCGAGCCCTGCGCCGCGTCGCGTCGGCCGAGCTGAGCCTCGATGCGCCGCTCGATCGGACCGACCGTGACAGCGCTTCTTTCGGCGAGCGGTTCTCGGGTCTGGAGGACGAGGATATCCAGGACGGTGTCGAGTTCCAGGCCCGCCGCCAGTTCCTCCAGAACATGTTCGAGAAGTATCTGACCGAACGCGAACGGAAGATCCTGGTGCTTTATTACGGACTCGATGACGGCGAGGAGATGACGCTTGAAGAGATCGGTTCACTACTCGGCGTCACCCGCGAGCGGATTCGCCAGATTCGCAACCGAGCGTTCGAGAAGCTCCGTCAATCACCCGACGGCCAGGCGCTGGAGGGTTTCTGGGCACCGTCTTAGCGCCAGTAAGAGGGAACTGATACTGAAGAGGGCAACCCAGTTTCGGGTGCCCTCTTCTATTTCACCCGTCCATCACGGACGCACCCGCGGAGATTCTTGCCCTCGACGGCTCAATCTGGGGCGACCTGCAGCCCCGCGCCTTCCGGTGCGCCCGCGCGCCCTCTGAGAACACCGACAAGCGACAAGATGAAGATCGCGACGATCAGCAGCTGAGAGACCACGCACCACTGGCAGATCGCACCGAGGATGAATAGTTCGGCATAGGTCAAATAGAGCGTGAAGACCACGCCAACGCCGGCCAATAGACTCAACAAGCGGTCCGGGAGTGGCTCATCCAGCCAACGGGGCTGAATGGCAAGGATTGCCAAGCCGAACAGTACCACGTATCCGGCGAGGCCGATCCCCGCGACCGGAATGCCGAGAAACTCCGAGTAGGACGAGGAGTTCACCATATCGCAGCTGTGCGAGATCGTGCAGGACAGACCGCCGATGAGCCCGAACTTAGCCAGCAGCAGGTAGACGGAATCCAAACCGCCCAACAGCGCCAGCACCGCTATCGCCCGTCGCCGGTTCACTGCTTGGCCAACTCCTCCTCGATGATCGCCGCCATCTGATCGAAGCCCATGGCCTCGCCGACGCGGCGCCCGTTGATGATGAAGGTGGGGGTCCCCGTAAGGCCCAGCTGCCGCGCTCGCAACTGACTGGTCATAACCACCTGACGGTACTTGCCCGAGTTGACGCAGTCGATCAGGGCATCGCCGTCCAGCGCCAGCGCCTCGGCATAGTCGCGGAACATGCGACGCGGATCACGCTGCTCTCCCCACTCGCGCATCCGGCTCATCAGCCATTTGTGCATCGGCCAGAAAGCGCCCTGGTCACCGGCGCAACGCGCCGCCTCGGCGCCGGGAATCGACTGGTCGCGGACGGGGAAGTCGAAGAACACGTAGCGTGCCTTTCCAGTCTCGACGTAGCGCTCCATGACCTGCGGCACCGTCAGAGTGGCCACCATTCCGCAATACGGACACAGATAGTCGGCGTATTCCTCGATCAAGACCGGCGCATCCTCCGCACCGATCGAGACGCCGACGTCGGCCGAGACGAGCTCGCCCTCCGGCACCAACGGCACTGTGCCCACTTCCGGATCCAGCGTCTGCTGACCGTCATTCACGACCACATAACCGATCAGCGCTGCCCCCACGATCAGGATGAGCACTAGCGCACCATAGAATCTTGCCTGTGAACTCGCCATCGACTGTACTCCTTCATGCTCCTGTCATTAATCACTTTTTCACTCGAACTGCACGACCTGCCCTAGCTGGCCCGTAAGCGCCAAGAAGACGACTACGGCCACGAACGCTAGTACCACGAAATACAGCGCAACCTTGATTGGCCGAGGCAGTAGCCGCCGCCGCTCGCCTCCCAGCCGAGACAGCCTCGGCATCAGACCGTCTTGCCAGACCTGGACGATCTCGCGGCTGAGGCCCGCCCAGCCGGTGGCGTAGGCCTGATCCAGCTCGCGCATCGCCTCGTGCCAGCCCGTGTAGGCGACCTCCAGTTCGGCACTCCCTTGCGCCGCGGCCGGTTCCAGCTTCGCAGCCGCCTCCGACACCCTATCCAGCGTGTCCTTCAGATCGGCCACGCCACGCGCAAACCGCTGCCGGAAGCCTGACACCTCCTTCGCCGAGGGCATGTACTTGCGACTCGCGTGACGCCAAGGGATCCGGCGGTTGGCCGCCACGCGCCGCGTCTGCCGCTCGAAAGCTCGCTTGGTAGCATCGGCAATGACGCTCACACCGCTCTCGACTTCCTGCCACAGGACCTCGCCATCCAGAGCCTTCGCTGCCGCAAACAAGGTGCTGGCGGACGCAGCCTCCCGCTTCGCCCTTAGCAGCGCACCGTCATAGATAGTGCGCATCTCACGCAGATGTTCCTCGAGGAAGCCGACCGGCAGCAGCGGAGAAGCCTGCAGACGGTCGATGGCGGCTCCCAGCGGCCGATCCGCGCCACTGCCGATCGATCCCAAAGACGCCTCGAATTCCGGCACCGAGAACCGTTGTGTCAAGTCCTTGATCGCCGGCACCTCGCGCTCCGCCGCCGACGGTGCCGGACGATCCTCTCGCGGAGGCGCTTCGCGCTCCGGGGTCGGCGTCTCTGCTCCGCTGACCCCCAGAACCTTGCTCGAATGCCGCAAGGCCAAACCGCGAATCGTTTGAATCTGCGCGTCGGTTAGATACAGGACCTCAACCTGCGTCGACCCACTGCCCAGTCGCAGCAGTCTTCCGAATTTCGCTTTTGCCACATCGACCTTGGTCACCAAGTCCCAAGCCGTTCGAAAGTGGCGGCCACCTCGCTCGAAAACGTGCAAGGCCGTGTCGGTCACGACCGTTAACGCCAATCCCTTGAAGCGTTCCATCTCCATCAAGCCGGACATCGCCACGGGAGTCGCAAAAACCACCCGCTCGCCGACCAATGCCTGTCTGTCGGCCATGGCAAGATGTTCCAAATCCGCCCGGCCGCGCAGCTCCGAAGCGAGCATCGCCAGCCCTTCGTGGCTGCCGCGCAAGGCGATCGCCGCTTGCGTGCCCACGACCAGCAGGATCGAACCGCGTAGCGCCACGCCCAGTAGGGTCGAATAGGGAATCTGGTGCTCGCCGACGTATAGCCCTTCCCGGGCCGCCATCACGCGGGCACCTCTCTCCGCTCCGACCCCCTCGATTACGACGTCGAATTTTCCTTCGTACGTCATCGATCCCCGCCAATGTCGGTCGCGCCCCGCGTCTCAGACGCCATGGGGGCGAGTATCCCGCTCAGCACCGCTTCGGTGTCGCTGAAATCGCTGAACACAACATCGGCGCCCGCTTGCTTTAGCTCGCTCACGCTGTGCCTGCCAGTAGCCACCGCCACAGCACGACCGCGCACGCTGCGCGCACAGGCAATGTCTTCGGGCGTGTCGCCCACGACCACCAAAACCTGCGTCCCCAACGTATCGCTAACGCGCGATCGGCTCCGTTCCACAGCGATCCGCGCGATCTCGGTCCGTACCCCCGAGTCCGATCCGTAGCCGCCGAACTCGAACTTCGTCGTCACCCCGGCCGCCGCCAGCTTCATCCGCGCTGCCGCCTCGATGTTGCCCGTCAGTAGGCCCAGCGACACACCCTCCATCACTTCCAGTTCCGCCAATAGCTCCGGGACGCCCGGCAGCAACGTAACGCGGTCTTCGGCTCGACGCGCGTCCAGTTCTCGCTGCAAGGCCTCCAGGTAGACCGGCCACATCGCAGGCATACGGTCGCGGATACCGCGCTCATCGAGACCAGACCCCGTCAGCAACTCAACCACTATCTGTGGATCCGTCTTCCCGTGAAACGCGTACCCGTCCAGCTGGCCACTCGTGCCGTATACCTTCTCCAGAGCCGCCCTCAGCGCCGCACGGCCAGCCCCGTCGGTGAGCAATAGCGTCGCATCGATGTCGAAGAATACGCGGAGCGTCACGCTTACCTTCCTCGCCAAGGCAGCCGCCTACAGGCCGTCGTTACGCCAATCCAATAATCTGGCTCGTGAATCGGCCTAATGCCACCCTACCGGGCTCCGACCGCTCGCTCGATCGCCCTCCCCAGCGCCGCTTCCGCGCAGAGGCCCAGCCTCAGCAGTTCCACCGCTGAAACATCCCCGGGTCCAGCGCCTGTCGAGCACGCGAAAACCAGATCGCCATCGAACTGCGTGTTTGCCGGGGATGTGCGGCGAACGATCGCGTTCATCGCCTGACGCGCCAACGCCCGAAGATCGATTCGGTTCAACGGTCGATCCGTCGCCACCACGCCGAGCGTCGTGTTCGTGCCGGGCTGCTGCACAAATCTCGGCGGCGATCCATGCTCGCGGATGAAGGCGGTCGTATCGATGTACCCGCCGTTCTCGTCTCGCGCGCCCGCCAACAACCGTCCCGAGCCGTCCAACACATCGCCGAAAGCGTTCACCACCGCCATCGCGGCGACGATCACGCCGTCTACCTCGGTGGCGTGGCTTCCCACGCCACCCAGCATCGCGCCCGCCTGCCCGAAAAGTTTCCCGACGCTGGCCCCGGCTCCGGCCCCCACTCGACCTTCCGGGACGGGCGCCCGATTCGCCGCTTCACAGGCGCTACGGCCCATCTCCGCATCCGGCCAACGCTTCCCATCCCCAATGCCCAAGTCATAGATTACCGCGCTGGGAACGATCGCTACACGGCCGGCGGGAGTGACGAACCCTCGCCCTCGCTCCTCGATCCAGCGGGCCACGCCATCCGCCGCGGCGAGCCCGTAAGCCGAACCGCCCGTCAGTAGCAATGCATCGGCTTTACCGACCAGGTGGTGGGGTGATAGCGAATCGAGTTGACGCGTTCCACTCGCCATCCCGCGAACGTCTACCGCCGCCCGAAACGGGCCTAACACGACCGTGCACCCTGTCGCGGCTGCAATGTCGCTGGCGTGGCCCACGGTCAGTCCGGGGACGGCCGTCAAGGTAGGATTGTTCAGCAGCGGGGGATTCAAGTTCAGTCTGGCTCGCTACGCCTCAGTGTCACCGCTCCCAGCGCTTCCATCGGACGCGCCCTTCGCGTTTCCCGTCGCCGCGCCGAAGTCCGTCTTGAAGCAAACCACTTGATTGCGACCGGCGGCTTTCGCCCGATAGAGCGCCTGGTCGGCCCTGTCGATTAGATCCTCTGCGCTCACGACGCCGGCTTCCGGGAAGCCAGCTACGCCTCCGCTGACCGTCAGCTTCCGCGCTCCGCCGCGAAGATCGAATTCGCGACCCGCAACCCCGGTTCGGATTCGCTCGGCCAGCTGATGTGTTCCATGCACGCTGGTTTCCGGCAGCACCAGCAAGAACTCGTCGCCACCATAGCGTCCGACGAAGTCGGCCGTCCGCAGCGAATGCTGAAGCACTTCTCCGATCGAGCGTAACGCGGCGTCACCCGTCGTGTGTCCGTGCGTGTCGTTGAGATTCTTGAAGTCATCGATATCAAACATGACGAGACCCAGCAGACGATTGTAGCGTGCCGCCCTTTCTAGCTCGTTCTCAAGCCGCTCCATCAGGTAACGGCGCGACAGACAACCCGTCAGTTCGTCAAGCTTGGCCAGTGCTTCCAACTGCTCCTGGTGTGAGAGGACGCTCTCGAACATCGCGGCCCGATTCAGCGCTCGCACGGCGCCCTGAGCGATGGCCGACGTCAGTCGGACCGACTCCTCGTTCAGGCGCTTTTCGTCCGACGTCGACCGTAGAAAGAAGACGCCCGAACGCCCTTGATCGAAGGTGAAGGGTATCGTGACGATCGACTGGACGTCGACATCGATCTGCTCGTTTTCCCACAGCGGCCGGATCTGCTCGAACAAGGCGGACGCCTTCAAGTCGCGGACCAGGACCGGCGCGCCGGTCTCCACCGCCATCCTGATCTCAGGATAGCGCGAAAGGTCAAGTGACAGAGCGCTGATGCTTGGGTCGTCGTGAGCCGCCACCACCGTGCCGCGCTCCCCCCCTTCTTCCACGACGATCATCGAGCAGCGCCGGATCTCGAATAGTCTCGATACGCGGCGAACGAGAATATCGTAAATCTCTTCGCTCGAGATACTCGCCGTCACGTCCCGGATGACCTCGAGCACGATGCTCTGTGTGTCCGCCTCGCGCCGCGCCTCGCGGATCAGTCGACCCCGCTCGATGTGCGAAGTTATCCGCGCGACTATTTCGCTGCGCTCAAAAGGTTTCCGGATGTAGTCGGTAACACCCGCCCGGATCGCCGCCGCCGCATCATCACCGCGCGCCTGCGACGAGGTGATGATGATTGGCACATCACGCGAGCCCACGCGGTGACGGACATGCCTGACGATCTCCAACGGCGCCAACTCGCCGATCGACTCGTCGATCAGAACCAGATCCGGGCTCTGGCTGGCGATATAGCTCATCAGTGTCGTGGCATCGCCCACGCTGCGTACCGAGTACCCCTCCTCGGCCAGCGCTTCGTCCAGCCCGGCCAAAGCGTCGACACCGTTGGCCCCGATCAGTACCAGGCCCCTGTCAATCATGTGTCCCCAGCTGCCACGTTCCCATAGTCCCTCACCCACTGACCCCAGCTGACCGGATCCACGTTCCCACCCGAGAGGATCACCGCCGTTGGCACATCAGGTTCCGGCAGCTTACCCGACATGACGGCCGCCACTCCCGCAGCGCCGCTCGGCTCCACCAGCAAGTGGCACTCCTCCGCACACCACGCCAGCGCCTTCAAGATCTCCTCGTCCTCGACGACGACGACACCATCCACCAGCGCATCGGCATGGTCATAAGTCAATTCGCCCGGCCTGACCGGCTTCAGCCCGTCCGCCACACTCGCCACCGACTCCAGCTCCACGGGGTGGCCCGCCTCCAGCGAGCGTTTCATCGATGCGGCTCCAACCGGCTCGACGCCGAACACCTCGGCCTCCGGCACCAGCGCCCGCACGGCCGCCGCCACACCCGACAACAGCCCGCCACCGCCCACGGGGATCACAACCCGCTGCACGTGCGGCCAATCCTCCACGACCTCTAGCCCCACCGTGCCCTGCCCGGCGATGATGTGCCGATGGTCGAACGGCGGGACGATCGCCATCCCGCGTTCCGCCGCGATCTCCTCGGCCCGACGCTTGCGCTGTACCGAGGTCGTGCCCTCATGAAATACCTCCGCCCCTAATCGCCTTATACCCTCGACTTTCACCGCCGGAGCATCCACGGGAACCACGACGGCCGCCGGGAGTCCGAGGCGATCCGCCGCCAACGCGACCGCCCGGCCGTGATTGCCCGACGAATAGGTGATGACCCCTCTCGATCTTTCTTCCTCCGGCAACAGCGCGATGAAGTTGTAGGCTCCGCGCAGCTTGAACGCTCCACCGCGTTGCAGATTCTCACACTTGAGCCGGATCCGCTCCGCGCCCTCCAGACGCGCAAATCGCTCCGCCAGCAGAGGTGTACGCCAGGCGACATCCGCGATCCGCTCCGCCGCGGCCCGGATTTCGTCCAGCGTGACACACGGCTCGCTGACTGAAGACTCGAAACCACTCATGCGCTGGGCAGGGTTAATCTACCGGTAGGGGGATGAGGCGAGCACGTAAATTTCGACAAACCAACCCCTTAAGTCAAGCTCTGGCCGCTAGTTGCAACGCGCGGACGCCAACCGTCGCTCACGAAGACTCGACCTCGGCCAGTTCCTCCGCCTTGCTTTCCGAGATCACGCGGGTCACGTCAACGACGTGGTCGCCCGTATCCAAGCTGATCAGTCGCACGCCCTGCGCATTTCGGCCGGTCTCGCGGATCTCGGCGACCCGCTGTCGATTCACGATTCCCTTTCGCGTAATCAGCACCAGCTCGTCGTCGTCGCTGACCTCCTTGATCGAAACGACTGAGCCGGTCTTCGGGGAGAGCCGAACATTGATCACGCCCTTACCTCCCCGCCGCTGAAGGCGGTACTCGGAGATCTGCGTGCGCTTCCCCATACCCCGCTCGGTCACCACCAATAGCGCCGCCTCATCCCGAACGACGACCAACCCGATCACCGCGTCACCGCGCCCTAGAACGATTCCTTTCACCCCGCGGGCCACCCGCCCCATCTCACGCACGTCGCTTTCCGCGAAACGGATCGCCTTGCCGCGGGCCGAGGCTAGCACGACTTCGTCGCCCACCTGGGTCAGCCGCACGTCGATCAGCTCGTCGTCGCCCACCACTCGGATCGCGTGTATGCCGCTCGATCGAATGTTCCGGTACGCCGCGAGCGAGGTCTTCTTGACCATACCCTTGCGTGTGCAGAACAGCAAATACTCGTCTTCGCTGAACTCACGCACGGGCACCATGGCAGCGACGCGGTCATCCTTGTTGATCTTGATCAGATTCACGATCGGCCGGCCACGCGCCGTTCGACTCGTCTGCGGGACCTGGTGCACCTTGAGCCAGTGCACCCTGCCCTGCGCCGTGAAGAAGAGTATGTAGTCATGTGTCGACGCCACGAACAAATGCTCGACCCAATCCTCTTCCTTTGTGGTCATCCCCGCGATGCCACGACCGCCACGCCGCTGGCGGCGGTATGTGTCGACCGGCATACGCTTGATGTACCCCTCGTGGGAAATGGTGACGACCATCTCCTCTTCGGCAATTAGGTCCTCCAGCGAGAAATCCTCTATTTCGCCGGCGATCTGCGTGCGACGGTCATCGCCGTACTTCTCGGCCAGTCCGTCCAGCTCATTTTTGACGATCGACATCCGCCGCTTCTTCGACGCCAGGATAGCCTTCAAATCCTTGATCTGCGCGCGAACCTCTTTCAGTTCCGCCTTTAGTTTCTCGACTTCCAACCCGGTTAGCCGCGCCAGCCGCATGTTGAGGATCGCCTCCGCCTGCCGCTCGGTCAGCTTGAAGCGCTGGCGCAACTTCTTGGCCGCCTCTTCCGGATCCTGCGCCTTCTTGATGATCTCGACCACTGCGTCGATGTTGTCGACGGCCTTCTTCAAACCGAGTAGGATGTGCTCACGCTCCTGAGCCACCCGAAGGTCGTACGTGCTGCGCCGGACGACGATCTCGTGCCGATGATCCACGAAGTGCTGGATCATCTCGGCGAGATTCATGATCTTCGGCACGCCATCGACCAAGGCCAGCATGATCGCGCCGAAGGTCGACTGCATCTGCGTATGCTTGTACAGCCGGTTCAGAACGATCTGTGCGTTCGCGTCGCGCTTCAGCTCGACCACGATCCGCATGCCTTCTCGGTCGCTCTCGTCTCGCAGGTCGCTGATCCCCTCCACCCGCCGCTCGCGCGCTAGCTCGGCAATCTGCTCGATCAACCGAGTCTTGTTCACCATGAACGGAATCTCAGTAATGATGATCCGCTCGCCACGCTTCGTCTCTTCCACTTCCGCCTGCGCCCGAACGACGATCCTACCTCGGCCCGTCGTGTACGCCTCCTCGAGGCCGCTCCGCCCCTGTATGATCGCTCCCGTCGGGAAATCGGGGCCTTTCACGAACCTCATCAGGTCGCGTGGCTTCGCCCCAGGGTGGTCGACAAGATGCTTCGTGGCCTCGACGACCTCGCGCAGATTGTGCGGAGGAATGTTCGTCGCCATCCCCACCGCGATCCCCGCGGCACCGTTGACCAATAGATTCGGTAGCTTCGAGGGCAGAACCGTCGGCTCCAACAGCCGGTCATCGAAGTTCGGTACGAAGTCCACCGTCTCCTTCTCGATGTCGGCCAGCAGTTCGACCGCGATCGCTCCCAACCGCACTTCGGTGTACCGGTACGCCGCCGCGCTATCCCCATCGATCGAGCCGAAGTTGCCCTGACCGTTCACCAGCGGGTACCGCAGCGAAAAGTCCTGGACCATCCGCACCAGAGCGTCATATACCGCCATGTCGCCATGTGGATGGAATTTGCCCAAGACTTCACCCACGACCGTCGCACTCTTCTTGTGGGGGCGATTCGGCGCCAGCCCCACTTCCTGCATCGCGTACAGAATGCGTCGATGTACCGGCTTCAAGCCGTCACGTACATCCGGCAACGCCCGTTGCACGATCACGCTCATCGAGTAGTCGATGAACGATTCGCGCATCTCGTCTTCGAGATACCGCGCGACGACGTTTTCCTCGTATCCGTTCTCCGCCATCGGCCCTCTCACGCCCCTCTACTCTCTCGGGTCCGTGAAGTAGATCGCGTCACCAAGCAAACGCTTCTGCCGGCCCGGCCTTCTCTGGTCAATCCGGCCCTCCTCATACTCACGTAGCTCGCGGATCAGCAGCGCATCCGCCCCTATGCTCGCTGCCTCCGCCCGCGCCAGAAGGATCAGCACGCTGTCCGCCGTCGCGGCATCCACCATCTTCTTGATCGACCGTAGCACCTTGTAGCTCGCCGTGACCTCCTCGCCCGGCATGATCACCGCCACCTCGGCCGTCGGGACGGCGGGGCGTGACCGCGTCGCACAGCCTATCGCCAGAGATACGGCCAACAGCGCGAACAGCACTGAAGCTTTGCGATCCATGGGTTACACTCCTCGAATCACACTAGACGTCTCGGCCGCCATACAAGCGACCGAGCCCCGTAAGTGGAAACACGAAGACGCCTTCCGGCCGGACGAGCGTCCCTCCGGTTCCTCGCCCTTCGCTATTTCCGATAACCAGCGCTCAGTTCTCTACTGCTGCAGCTCCGGGTGCCTGCTCGGGAAGTAGATCGCACGCGCCTCGATGATCTTCAACTGCTCCTGACGAAGATCCGTCTCGATGCCACCCTCGGTTGTCCGACGGATCGCGTCGATCAGCAACGCGTCGGCACCCACCTCGGCCGCCATCCCCTTCACCAGCTCGATCAACTCGTTGTCCTGGGTGTTCAGCGGCATGCTCTCCGAGTACCGCGCCATCACCTTGTAGCTCTCCGACGGGAACGCGCCCGGCATGAAGACCTCGACATCTTCCGGCGCAACCGCGGGCAGCGTTACCCCGCCGCCGCAGGCCGCGAGGCCCCCAATGGCCAGGACCGCAAAGAGCGCTGAGAAGTATCTCATTTCGCCATTCCTTGGGTTGGATTTGGGCGTGTTTGACGACCCGTAATCTAAGCTTTTGCCGAGGCAGGTTCCAGAGCAGCGGGGATGCCGTAGACCGCCTGTTCAGGCCACGCAGCGGTAGTCCCGCGGCTCCTCCAGACCGGCCGCCCGCAACTCATCCCGGATCAGGGCCCGCGCCCCAGGCGCTCCAACCGCCACCAACAGATACGCGTCCCGGCGCCGGCCCGCCTCGGCCGCATCCAGGACCGGTGCGCCATAGATCGTCTGGCCGATCTTTCTGGGGTCGATATCGAAGAATCCTCTCAGCTTCGCGCCCCCGCTCTCGACCGCCCGCGCGAACGCCTTGCCCACACGCCCGGCCCCCCAGACATAGACGGCAGCGCGGCTCTGTGGAAGACAGCGGTGAAGGTAATGTACCTTACATCGCCGGAACGCCTCGGCCGAGTAGTTCGGATCGGTCCGCGATGCCCGCTCGCCGCTCTCCCGCCAGAAGAGCCGCACTCGCGGCACGTTGGCCAAGCCTGCTCCCGCGGCGTGGAACCGTAAGATGAGATCGTAGTCCTCCGGCCAACCCTTCGCCTGATAGCCACCCACAGCCTCGAAGGCGTCCCGCCGGGCCATCAACGTCGGGTGCGCTATGGGACACTCAACGAACATGTCGCGCACCAGGCTCTCCGGGTCCACCAGACCGTTCAACCACGATTGATAGCGCCGCGCGCCCCAGCCGACGGCTTCGCGCGGAAAGTACCGGACGTGTGTGCCGACCGCCGCCACATTGGGATTCGCATCCAAGAGCTCGATCTGGTCGCCGAACCGGCACGGATGAGTCAAGTCATCGGCGTCCGCTCGGGCGACGAGTTCCCCGCGACACATCTCACTCCCCACTCGCAGCGCCTCGGCCACCCCGAGGCCCTCCGTCTGAACGACCCGCACACGACCGTCCTCCGCCGCCCAACGTTCCAGGATGCTTCCGGTGCGATCCGTCGAACCGTCGTCAACGGCGATGACCTCGAAATCCCCTACCGTTTGACGGCGCAGCCCCTCGATCGCCTGCCCGAGATGCCGTGCCGCATTCCGACACGGCAGCAAGACCGAGATCCGTGGAGACCTCGCATCCGAATTGCGATGACGTCCGCTCCTCCGATTCACGACTTCCGAGCGACGCCGTCGACAAGCACGTCACGCAAGAACCGACCGGTGTGCGACGCTTCCACTTTTACGATCTCCTCGGGCGGGCCCATTGCCACCACTTGCCCGCCGTGCACGCCCGCACCCGGCCCCAGATCGACGATCCAGTCCGCCTGCTTGATCACCTCGAGGTTGTGCTCGATGACGAGCACGGTATTACCAGCCGCGATCAACTGGTCCAGCACATCGAGCAACTTCCGAACGTCGTGTAGGTGCAAGCCCGTGGTTGGCTCGTCCAGAAGATACAGCTTGTGGCCTCCCCTCCGGTTCACCGCCGCCAACTCGCGGGCGAGCTTCAGCCGCTGCGCCTCTCCGCCGGACAGCGTCGTCGCCGGTTGCCCCAACCGCAGGTAGCCCAGCCCGACTCGCTGCAGCTGCCAGAGCATTTCGCCCAGCTTGTCTTGCTTGATGAAGAAGCGAATCGCTTCATCGACCGTCAGGCTGAGAACGTCGTGGATGTTGAGGCCCCGGTACCGAACCGCCAGGACTTCCGGGCGGAACCGCCGGCCGCCGCACGCGTCGCACGGCACGAACACATCCGCCAGGAAGAGCATCTCGACCTCCACCTGGCCGGCGCCCTCGCACTCCTCACAACGACCGCCCGGTACATTGAACGAGAAGTGACCGGCGCCCAGCTTGCCGCGCCGCGCCTCGGGCAACTCGGCGAAAATGCGACGAATCTCACCGTAAGCCTTAAGATACGTCACGGCGTTCGAGCGGGGCGTTCGGCCGATCGGACTCTGATCGACCAGCACCACCCCCGACAGAGCTCCGCTGCCTCGCAACGACGAGTATGTCCCCACCGGCTCGCCCAAATGCTGCTTCGCGCTCGTCTCCCCGGCCAGGCGGCGCTCCAGCGCCCGGTACAGAACGTCGTGCACCAGCGTCGACTTACCGCTCCCCGACACCCCCGTCACCACCGTCAGCCCGCCGAGGGGGAAGGCGACGTTCACCCCGGCCAGGTTATGTAGGCGCGCTCCCTCCAGCACCAACCGCGCTCCGGTCACGGGTCTTCGCTGCTCCGGAAGCGGGACCACCTCTCGGCCGGACACATAGGCGCCCGTGAGCGTATCGGCGGCCGCCAGACGCGCGTAGCTCCCTTCGAAGACCAGCTCGCCGCCGCCCTCTCCGCTGGCCGGCCCCAGCTCGATCACCTTGTCGGCACGCTCGATGGCCGCCGGATCGTGCTCGACCACGAGCACGGTGTTACCCAAATCTCGCAACTGATCCAGCAGACGATACAGCCGCTCGGTATCGCGGGGGTGCAGCCCGATGGAAGGCTCGTCCAGTACGTACGTCACATCCACCAGCGCGCTGCCCAGCGAATCGGCCAGATTGATCCGCTGAGCTTCTCCGCCTGACAACGTTCGCGCCTGCCGATCCAAGGACAGATAGCCCAAGCCGACCTCGTCCAGG
>JASFMO010000009.1:0-22525 GCA_050117535.1 Gemmatimonadales bacterium
CGTGTTCGGAACGGCCCCTACATCATACCCATAGAGCTTCTACTTGCTTTGACGCCAGATTCTGCCCTCCCACCACCAATATCCCCATCCCAATTCAATTCGCCATGAAAGCCGTGTATGGGACAGGTAACAGTTTGCACAGCCCGACCGACCTCGTTGACCGAAAATCCACCCCCACATCAGCACACTCCTTGACCCCACCTAGGCACCAGCGTAACTAACAGGTGCCCAAGCGATAGATACCCCAGACACATACACAGGAGAGTCGCCGTGAGAGCCATCGCTCGCTCGCTGATCGCCTTGGTGCTGACCCTGGTCTTCGCCGCGGGGCCGGCAGCAGCGCAGGACCCGTACCGCACCCCACCGTCGGAGGTGGTCGACATCGTCGACGCGCCACCGACACCTGATGTCAGCATCAGCCCCGACGCCGCGTGGATGGCGGTTACCAGCCAGCGAGCCTATCCAACCATTTCGCAGCTCGCCCAACCCGCTCTCGGGCTCGCC
Organism: Gemmatimonadales bacterium; assembly: GCA_050117535.1. Lineage (GTDB taxonomy): Bacteria > Gemmatimonadota > Gemmatimonadetes > Palauibacterales > KS3-K002 > JASFMO01. Next base: position 505 of record JASFMO010000009.1, read on the forward strand.
GGGGTGCGGTTCAACCCGCGCACGAGCGGAGACGATCAGCCCCCGCTCGGGATCAGCATCGACCTCATCCGGATATCGGACGGAAGGCAATGGAGCCTCCAGCTGCCCGAGGGTGCCCAGTTGAGCGACCCCTTCTGGTCTTCGGACGGTCGGCACCTGGCGTTCACCAACACCACGGACGACGGCGTGGAGTTGTGGGTCGCTTCGGTCGACTCCAAGCGCGCGAAAAGCTTGACCGGTCCAGAGCTGATGGCGGCGTTCGGCCGTCCTTGCCAATGGATGCCCGACTCGGAGGCCTTGCTCTGCACGCTGGTGCCCACCGACCGCGGCGCGGCGCCCGAGCGACCGCTCGTGCCCAGCGGACCGACGGTTCAGGAGGCCAGCGGCGGACAGCGAGCGACGGTGCGCACCTATCAGAACCTGCTGACGAATTCGTTCGATGAAGCGCTACTCGATTATTACTTCACCGCCCAGCTGACTCGCATCGACCTGGACGGCGGTCGAGAGCCCATGGGCGAGCCGGCGATCTTTGCCCAGCTGGACCTGGCCCCGGATGGCGGACATGTGCTGGTCAGCCGGGTCACGAGGCCGTACTCCTATCTGGTCCCGATCTACGATTTCCCCCAAGAGGTCGAAGTCTGGGGTCACGGCGGTCAGGAGGTCCACACAGTCGCGTCTCTGCCCCTGGCCGAGAACGTGCCCATCGGCGGCGTCCGCGAGGGGCCACGGAACATCGGCTGGACCGTCGGCGACACCCACACCCTGGTCTGGGTCGAGGCGCTGGATGGCGGAGATCCGAAGGCCGAGGTGGAACACCGCGATCGAATCGTCATCAGCAATCCACCGTTCGAGGGCGATCCCGTCGAGGTGGTCCGCACCGAGTTGCGCGTGCGTGGCCTGGGCTGGGGCTCCCCATCGATGGCCTGGAGCGCGAACGGGAGCACGGTCCTGGTGTCCACGACGGATCGACCGACCCGGCGAGCCAAAGTCCTTCAGGTCGATTTCGCGCCGCCGTTCTCACCGCCCCGCATCATCTGGGACCGCAGCACCGAAGACGCGTATGGCGACCCCGGCAGGCCGGTGCTGACCCGTGACCCGCGCGGTCAGACCGTGATGGTGCAAGCGCCGGATCGTCGATCCATCTACCTCATCGGCGACGGCGCATCCCCCGACGGCGACCACCCGTTCATCGACCGATACGACCCCATGAGCGGACGGTCGGAGCGCCTTTGGCAGAGCGAGGATCCGTACCTCGAACAGCCTGTCGACATGCTCGACGACGAGGGGCATCGAATCATCACGCGCCGGGAATCGAAGACCGAGCCACCCAACTACTACGTTCGAGACCTGAGGAACGGCGACCTCAGGGCCCTGACGAACATGAAGGACCCGGCGCCCCAACTGACCGAAGTGAGCAAGCAGCGGATACAGTACCAGCGAGCGGACGGACTCGATCTGACCGGCACACTCTATCTCCCGCCCGACTACCGCGAGGGCACGCGGCTTCCCACTGTCGTTTGGGCCTACCCACGCGAGTACAAGTCGGCCGACGCCGCCGGTCAGGTCCGCGGCTCGGACAACCGCTTCACGTTCTACCGCGGCTACTCACACCTTCTCTTCCTCACACAGGGCTATGCCGTGCTCGATCAGGCCAGTATGCCGATCGTGGGGGAGGGGGATGAGGAACCGAACGATTCCTTCGTCAAACAACTCGTAATGAACGCGCAAGCCGCCGTAGACAAGCTGGTCGAGATGGGGGTGACCGACCCGGACAGAATCGGGGTGGGCGGCCACTCCTACGGCGCTTTCATGACCGCCAACCTGCTGGCGCACTCTGATATCTTCCAAGCCGGTATCGCCCGCAGCGGCGCGTACAACCGCACTCTGACGCCCTTCGGCTTCCAGAACGAGCGGCGGACCTTCTGGGATGCCCCCGAAATCTACTTCGCCATGTCGCCGTTCATGCACGCCGACTCCATCGACGAACCGATTCTGCTCCTTCACGGAGAGGCCGACACGAATTCGGGTACGTTCCCCATCCAGTCGAAACGCCTCTACCACGCCGTGAAGGGCTTGGGGGGTACAATCAGATATGTAACGTACCCGCACGAGCAGCACGGATACCGAGGCCGCGAGACCGTCCTCGATGCACTCTATCAGCAGTTCAATTGGTTCGATCGCTGGGTCAAGAACGCCCCACCGCGTCACGAAACGGCTACCAGCGCCAAGAATTAGCCGGGGGCGCCTCGAAGGACGATACGAGCAGCAACCCGCCGGAGAGCGTTGGACCACAACGCTTCGGCGGGTTGTCGCCTTCGACAGTCAAAAACGATAGCGGAGGATCGACTCGCGCGTACTAGTGGACCCGCACCGGCCTCAGATCGGCCATCGCGGTGTCAAACGGTATCACTGCCGGAGCGAAGGTCGGCCGATCCGGCGTGTGCAAGAGGTTCAGCATCGCGTTGATCGCGAAGTTGCCGACCCTGACCATCCCGGCTTCGTTTATCAGTGCGACGTCGTCAAGCGGTGTGTGGTACTCGGGGTGGAGCCCCGTGTGCAAGAACAGCACGGGCTTCTGACGCTGGTAGAAGCAATACTGATCGCTCCGGTTTAGCAGCCCCTCGACGATGGTCAATGACAGCGATTCCGTATTGGTGCCGGAAAGCAAGGCGTCCCAGTCGGAAGACGACGACAAACCGATCAAGCCAAGCGCGTCGTCCCTCAATCGACCGACCATATCGAGGTTGACCATCGCCACAATGCTGTCCATCACTACGGTCGGTTGCCCGCAGAAATGAAAGGACCCGACCAGACCGACTTCCTCGGCACCATAAGCTTGGAACATCACAGAGCGACGATCCGATTCGCCCCCACCGCCGGCGGCGAAGTACTCGGACAGGTAGCCCGCGATCTCCAGCATCAACGCCGTTCCCGAGGCGTTGTCGTCGGCGCCGTTGTAGACCAGGACCGGCTCCGAACTGCCATCGAAGCCGAGGTGATCGTAGTGAGCCCCGAGAATCACCCACTGGCCGGCCAGCGAGCCATTCCCCCTCAGCACACCCAACACGTTCTGCGACACGAGCCCCATCTGGCCGTCGACGCTGAACGGTATAGTGAACTCCTGCAGATAGTCGGGAGCACCCGGCTCCAGGTCGAACTCGATGAACCGATCCCGCACGTACTCCGCCGATCGCCGTTCGTGCTCCGAACCCGCCCGCCGGCCATAGAGACTGTCCGCCGCTAAGAAGTTCAAGTGATCGAGCAACACGCTGCTGCTGATACGCGAGGTATCGACGACAGGGTTGTCATCGCCATTGGGCCCCGACGGGGAGGAGTCGCAAGCGACAATGACAAACGCCAACGATACGAGCCGCATCCTTCTCGACATCGAGCCCCCCATTCGGATTCCTGTACGCGCCAGCAGACCGAACTGCACACCAGACGACCCTCCTTGTAATATAGTCCGTCGACTCGAGTCGCGTTCCGGCCGCGGAACCCTTCCGACACAGGGCCGCCGAACCAGACCGGTTGCCTCGCCCAACACCCCATCGCCAACTTGGGGACCGCCCGTGCTGGCCACTGGACCCGAACTCCGGAAAGCAGGCGAATCATGAAAGCCGCGATATTCAGACAACACGGTGGCCCCGAGGTCATCGAGATTGCCGACGTCCCCGCGCCCAAGCCCGCCTCGGGCGAGGTGGTGGTTGCGGTGCGCGCCGCCGCACTGAACCACCTCGACCTCTGGGCGCGCCGTGGATTGCCCGGCCTCGAGCTCGACTTCCCACACATCGGCGGCTCCGATTTCGCCGGGACTATTACCGAATTGGGCGCAGGCGTCGAGGGTCCAGACGTCGGCGATCGTGTGTTGGCGAACCCGAGCCTCTGGTGCGGCCAATGCGAGTGGTGTCGCAAAGGAGAAGAGAGCCTTTGTGTTCATTACCGTATAATCGGCGAGCACATCGACGGTGGCTTCGCCGAGTACGTTGCCCTGCCGGCCAAAAACGTCCTCACAATACCGGATGACCTCTCCTTCGAAGAGGCGGCCGCCGTGCCGCTCGTCTACCAGACCGCCTGGCGCGGCCTGATCAGCCGTGGTCGACTCAGACCCGGCGAGACCGTGCTCATCACCGGCGGGTCGGGTGGCGTCTCCACCGCGGCGATCCAGATCGCCAAGCTGGCCGGTGCCTACGTCTTTGCGGTGACCGCGGGTGCCGACAAGGCCAGCCGTCTCGAGGAACTCGGCGCCGACGTCGTCATCGATCGGGCCCAGGCCGAGTTCTCGAAGGAGGTCTGGAACGCGACCGAAAGACGCGGCGTCGACCTCGCCTTCGACGCCGTCGGCGAGGCCGTCTGGCCTGACCTCCTGCGCGCGTTGGCTCGCAACGGTCGGCTCGTCACCTACGGCGCCACCACCGGTCCCCGAGGCCAGGTGGAGATTCGGCTCGCCTTCTGGAAGCAGCTGCAGATCATCGGTACGACGATGTCCAGCCGTTCCGAGTTCGAGGAGGTCATGGGCCTCGTATTCCAGCGCGAACTCGAGCCGGTCATCGACGTCGTCTGCCCGCTCGAGGAAGCACGTCAGGCACACGAACGACTGGAAGCGGGCGCACAGTTCGGCAAGATCGTGCTGACCCTCCAAGCTTGATGGCCGCCAGCAAGCTACCGCCCCACGACCGCGTCGCAGCCTCGGAGTCGATCCGGCGCCGGGCTCAGGAACTCGGCTTCGACCGGGTCGGGATCGCGCCAGCGAAGCCGCCGCCCAACGCGGCCTATTTCCTCGCCTGGCTGGAACGCGGCTACGCAGGCGAGATGAAATTCATGGGTCGACCGGACTCGGTTCGCAGGCGTCTCGACCCCCGCCAGGCACTGCCCGCAGCGCGAGCCATCCTCTGTGTGGCGATGAACTACCACAACGCGGATGACGGCCCGACCGATACACCGTCACGACCGGTGATCGCACGGTACGCGCGCGGAGCCGACTACCACGCCGTCTTCGAGGAGAAACTCCAGCAGCTGGCCCAGTCGCTGTCGGAGTTCGGGTGCGGAGGCGCCCAGACTCGCTGTTATGTCGACTACGGCCCCGTTCTCGAGCGCGACCACGCCCAGCGGGCGGGGCTCGGCTGGATCGGTAAGAACACGATGCTGATCAACCCAGAGATCGGATCCTACCTCTTCCTCGGCGTGATCCTCACCGACGCCGATCTCGAGTTCGATGCGGCGTTCCTACCCGACCATTGCGGTACCTGCGATCGCTGCCTGACGGCTTGCCCGACCGGCGCGATCCGCAGCCCCCGCGACCTCGACTCTCGCCTCTGCATCTCGTACTTGACCATCGAACTGCGCGGGCCCATACCGCGCGAGCTGCGTCCTTTCATCGGCAACCGCGTTTTCGGCTGCGATATCTGCCAGGAGGTCTGCCCTTGGAACCGCGGAGTTCCAACGACAAAGGAACCTCGACTCGAGCCCCGCGAGGGCACGACGGGGCCCGAGCTCATCGAGCTTCTCGGCCTGACCGAAGATCGGTTCAAGCAAAGATTCGGCGATACACCCATCGCACGCACCAAACGGCGTGGCTTCCTCCGCAACGTCGCCGTCGCGCTGGGAAACTGGGGCGCCCCCTCGGTCGTGCCGCCCCTCATCCGCGCTCTGGACGACGAAGAGCCACTGGTGCGCGGGCACGCGGCTTGGGCGCTCGGCCGGGCTGGCGGCCCCACCGCCCACCGGGGGCTGGAAGACCGTCTGCGCTTGGAAGAGGATGATTGGGTGCAGAGCGAGATACGACAGGCTCTCGCGAGCATGTCGCAGGCGGATTCGCAATCAGAGAAGTTCGGCTAGCGGAGAAAGCGTTTCTGAATGTCGAATATCGAACAAGGAATTCGAGTTTCCTAGCTCAATCCATCATTCCCAGTTCAGTTCATCATTCCCAGCTCGATATTCGATATTCAATATTCAAAGAACATCTTTCTCGGCACGGTGGCTACTAGCCCCGCTTGGAAGCCGCGCTCCAGCAGCGCACGCACGGCTCGGCGCCCAATGTCGCCCACATCCAAGGCGTGCTCGCCGACGAAAGTGCGGAGGTACTCGTCCAGCAACTCACCCTTCAACCCACCAGCGAATCGCGAGGCATACTCCCGGGCGTCTTCCCGATGAGCCCAGGCATACTCGATGCTGTCACGCACACAGCGACACACTGCTGCCAGCACTGCGTCACCCAGGGCACGCCGAGCGAACTTTCCATACAAAGGTAGCGGCAGTCCCGTCTCTACGAACCACCACTCGCCCAGGTCGAGTACCAGATGCAGTCCGTCCCGCGCATAGGTGAGCTGACCCTCGTGGATGACCACCCCAGCATCGGCGAAGCCATCGGCCACATAGCCGACGACCTCGTCGAACCGCACGAAGCGGACATCGATGTCCGGCTGGAAGAGCCTCAACGCCAGGTAGGCCGAGGTGAACTGACCGGGAACGGCGACGGTGCGACCTCGGATCTCTTCCGGCGCGAGCGGCTCCCGTGCCACCACGCGTGGCCCGCGGCCTGCGCCCGCGCACAGGCCGTGCGGTAAAAGAGCGTAGTCCGTCGCCACTTTCTCGAGCACGCTTATCGACGCCGACGAGACATCCGCCTCACCGTTGATGACGAGCAGATTGAGCCCCTCGATGTCTCGCAATCGGTACTCGATATCCAGGCCGCGCGTTTCGACCCGACCCGATACCAGTCCGTACAGCATGAACGCGTCGGCGGCATCGGGATTCCGCGCCACCGTAAGCTTCGAACTCATCGAACCCAAGACACGCTCTGTCTAGCCCGCTTCCGCCGCGAAGTCGAGAGTCTCGGATGGATCGATCGAATGAATGGCGATCCCGGTCGGGACTTTGGGCCAGAAGTAGGTGGTCTTGGGCGGCAGCCTCTCTCCCGCCGCCGCCGCTGCCCGCACCTGCCCGACCTCCGGCGCCGACAAGATGAATGCCGCCTGAGCTGTGCCCGTGCGGACGCTCTCGAGAGCCTCGGACGCATCCTTCACGTAGGAAACGCGCTCGACCTGTTGCGCGACGGAAAGCCCGGCGCCTTCTGCAAGGAAGACCTCGTGCAGCGCCACCGAAGAGATGGCGGTCGTCGAAGTGGGCTTTCGCAGTCGAAGCAGCCAGCCGCCATCCTCGTCCCGGGCCACGAGCACGAAGCTCGGCCGCCCGCTCTCACCTCCGAGCGCCGCTACGGCGGATTCGACCTCCGCACCACTCAACCTGCTAACATCGAAGCGATCACTCGTCTTCAAGACGGCCGAGACCCAAGGAAGCGGATCGCCGTGCATGAGACGATGCGTCGGAAGCAGCAGCAAACCGGGGTCGTCCTCCGGCACGATGTAGGCGAGCAGGCACTCGTGCGGTCCGCGGCCCGTCTGTGCCGCACCCGCCGCGACCAACTCGTCGCGATACTTGAGCGCGGTCTCGTACCTGTGATGGCCATCGGCGATCAGCAGAACCTGCTCTCGCGCGGCGGATAGGAGACGGTTCAGGTAGGGTTGATCGACCACTCGCCATATTCGGTGCCGCATGCCGGTCGGAAACTCAGCTTCTTCGTGCGGCTCCCCTTTCGCCGCCCCCTCCATAAGAGCGAGCAGGCTGCCGTCGGGGTCGGAAGAGATGAAGAAGACAGGAGAAAGTTGGGCACGGCAAGCACGCATCAAGGCCAACCGGTCCGCCTTTGGCCCCTCTAGGGTTCGCTCATGCGGCACCACGCCGCCCGCACCGAACTCATCCAACCTCACCAACGCCCAGAAACCCGTGCGCCGATAGGAATTGCCGGCGCTCTCGAATGTGTGCTGGTGAACGTAGACGGCCGGCTGCGATTCACGTACGAGCGCGCCATCATCGATCCACGATCCCAACTCCCGCGCGGCCGTGGCGTACCTATCCTCGCGTCCATCGGTCGGGTTCGTGATGCGTACAATGTTGTGAGTGTGTCTTTCCCTCAGCGTGGCCGCGTCCCCGGCGGTTATCACATCATAGGGCGGCGCCCACACCGCCCCGACGTCGGCCTCCGGCCCGAGTTGGAAGCGAAGCGGTCGGAAGGGGACGATAACCGCGGTCATCGGCCCGAACCCGCGGCGTCTTCCTGCCCACTCGTGCCCGCCGCGGCGCCCGCCCGTTTCACGGCGTTGAACACGAGTGGGTACGTGGCGATCGTCTGTGCGCGGTACTGAGGCCGGAACCCGAAAAGCACGACCTGGCCCCGACCATGCCGGACGATGCCAATGGCGCCGTGCCCGGCGATATGCTCCTCACCCGTGATCCACCCGCTCAGCAGCGTCTCATCATCTCCGTAGCGCCCCACGATCTCGACGGCTCCGGCTTCCGCCGACTCGGCCTCGAAAGCCAGCCCATCCTCGAACCACGCTATCGTCCGAGTCGGAACGCCCGCGGCAAGCCAGTGCCCAGGTTCCAACTCCAACCGCAAGATCGAGCCCGGAATGTAGAACTGCGACCGATCCAGATCGGCCAGCACCTCCTCGACCGGCAGCCCGAACTCCTCGATCGGCAAGCGGGAAGCACGGTTGAAGGTGATCAGCGTTCCACCCTCCTGGACGAATTCGTTCAGACCACGCACGCCCCGCGCACCGAGGCCACCCGTGTACTCCGGCGGCATTGTCCCCTCGTCATGCCCCTCGATCATCCGGCGCGGCGAAGCGTCAGGAAGGATGATCACGTCGAACCGCTCGCGAAGCCCCCCTTGCCTGGCATCGGCATCGCGCAACTGTTCATAGCCGACGTCGTACTCGTCTAGGATCCAACGCGTCCAACCTGCGTCCATCGACGGCCACCAAGGTTCATACACCGCCAGACGTGCGGCCGTCTGGCTGCCGCTCAAGCCCGGCACCACCTTGGCATGATCGGGAGCCCGGATCGGCCCTGACATCTGCGTCGCCGGAATGCTGGAAACAGCCACCGCATCGACGCCCATCAGCAGAGGCAACGTGTGAGCCGTCACATCGTACGGCTGCTTCAGCGGCCCTCCCGGGTAGGACTCGAGAGCCGGATACTGCTGGACCTCGAGCAACGTCTTCGCAAAGCCGGCATAGGGCTGATTCAGCGGGACCACGTGCGTGCCCGCGGCGAACCGCTGACCGCCAACCGCAAAACCCGTCAGAGCCTCGTGAACCTCGACATCTCCGGTCACCAGAATCCGCACGAGATCCGCAAGCCCATCGGCGTTTTGCCCGTCCGCCGGGATCAGGATTGCCGCCGGCCAGCCCTCCCAACCATCGATCGCGCGGCGGCCAATCATGTAGAAACTGCGCAGCCAGCGTTCGCGATAGAGGGCTGCCTGATTGAGTAGAGCGAGGGCGCCCGCTTCCATGTAGTCGACGATGTCCGCCAGACGCCACTCGCCGCCGGGCCACGGCTTCGGGTGATTCCACGACGAACTGCGCACGTCCGCCCCTCGACGGACCTGCAACGAATCGAAAGGTATCGTGATGGGCGAGGCCAGGCGGGCACTGGCCGTCTCGGTCAGGATCCGCACTCCGCCGTGGTAGTGCTGGTAGGCCCGCGCCGGAGTCCAGGCATCGTAGATCGCGTTCACCACCACACCGGTCTTGCCCTGACCGTAGAGTTCCCATGCCATCGCCGTGCCGAGCGCGTTGATGCCTGCTATCAGCAGAGGGTCAACGTTCGGTTCCACTGGATCCGTCCAGGGCGGGACGAACAGGCGCGGTCCGCGCGATCCCATCTGATGGATGTCGTGCACAATTTGTGGATGCCACACATTGTGCAGCCCCTGCACTGTCAGACGCGTCTCCTTCTGCGTGAAGGCATACCAGTCACGGTTGTTGTCGTGCCCCACGTAGTGATGGTACAAGAACGGCGGCCCCTCCCCCTCCCAAGGCTGGCCGAGCGTGCTCTCGTACCAATCCACGACTAGCTGGCTGCCGTCCGGATTCAGTGATGGAACCAGTAGCAGAATGACCTCGTCGCGGATCCGACGCGTCGCGGCGTCCTCGCCGGTGGCAAGCTTATAGGCCATGCGCATCGGCATCTGGTAACCACCGACCTCCGTGGAGTGAATCCCTCCGGTGATCAGGACGATGGTACGCCCCTCCTGTATCAACCGTTCGAGCTCACCCTCCGACGCGATTCGACGGGGGTCGGCCAGCTGGCTCTGGATCTCCAGGTAATCATCGAGGCGCTCCAAGTTCTCCGCACTGGAAATCGTCAGCGCGATGAAAGGCCGTCCCAGCGTTGTCTCGCCCAACGTGTCCAGAAGCACCCGGTCGCTGGCATCCGCCAGCCGATTGAAGTAGCCCGTAATCTCGACCCAATCGGCAAGTTTGCGATCGGCCCCGATCTCAAAGCCGAGCACCGATGTGGGATCCGGAACCTCGCTGCGCGGATCCTGCGCCCAGACCACGCTCGCCAGCAGGACGACCAGGTTGGCCGCCGCAAACATCGACTTCAGGGTCATTCCGCCCCCTATCTGGATTCCACGCTTCGCATGAGGATTCAGACGTTGGGTTCGCGGCTGACTCTAGAGGCGAACGCCGTCCCCCGCAAGATACCGGTCCGTCGATTTGTCTCCTCGATTACCTGACCGCTACCTGACCGCCAAATGATCCGAACATGATAGCACACGGCCATGTTGGACTCATGACTTGGGAACACTCGATTCGATAACCGGCGAGAGAATGGAACTGCGAGATGAGAGCCCGCGAGAGCGCTACCGCCGCCGACATGTACAAAACGGACATGGAGAGGTATCTGTTCGCCCCCACCCGTCGCCCAAGGCGCCGTAAGCGCTCACCAATCATCGATAGCGTCGGCGACTGGTTACGCGACTGGATCCTGGGCGGTTGGAGTCGCTGGCAACCACTCGCCGGAGCCGCGAACTGATCGAAGACCGGCCGAGTCTCCCCCAAGGCCGGTAGCGCCGGCTCGTCAAAGAGGGCCAGCGGCTCGCCGCAGCCAGCCACTGGCCCTCGCCACCCTCCAACCTGTGTCAAGCTGTCACCCGCGCCGGCCATCCGTCACACGCTTCTCTGCTCGCAGGGGCGAGGGGCGACCCGGGCGGGCAACCCCTCGCAGCGGAGAACACTTGCAGCTGACGCTGCTGGGCGGGACATGATCCGCGGTGGCTCACTGCACGCCTCCACCGCGGGGTGGGGCTATCGTCTTCGCCGTTGGTCGGCGAGACCTAGAACGGCCTCGATTCCAGAACCTGCCGCAGAGTGTAGACGAAGAACGCCAACATCCCGAGGTAGAAGAAGCCGATGCCAAGGACTTCCGCGGCGGTCTGTACTCTCCTGTTTCCTGCCTCTCTCGCGATCATTTTCCATCTCCGACTACATCCGGGGTGATGCCATATGAATCGAACTGCAAGCGCATACTGCGCCGCCACAGTCAGTCGGCTCTCAGATGGATATCAGTCGTACTGGGCCTGGATCAGCCGCGTATCATCCGGTGGGGCTTGTTCAGATTGCGAGGGCTAACGTGCTGCGCGGACTCTAGCTCGAGCCTGCCGTGTCCGTCGCCGCACGCAGCTCGTCGACAAGTGAGGTCGCCAACAGATCGAGGAGGACGAAGAGGCTGTCCCGGTGGCCGCGCACATCGGTGTGGGCCAGCCGCGCATCCGACCGAGCGTCCAGCAAATCGCCGACCAACCGTAGCTCGTCTCCGCTCGCGTGAACGTCGCCAAACAGCAGGGCCGACGCGCCAATATCCGCCGCGAACTGGCTCATGAGACCGGCACTCAGGGCCGCAGCCCTGTTCAGGCCGCCGGCCTCCCACCTCTGCTCGACGAGCCGGTAGTCTACCGTCTCCAAGGCCATTCGCTCGGATATGTTCAGGGAAAGGAGCTGCGCGATGCCGTCGGAGAGGCCCAGGTCATCCGGCCCCATTCCGTGGGGACGGAACGGCAGCACGGCAATGCGGACGTCACCGGCGCCGAGTTCGCCGACCGTGAGAGGCGCGGCGCGCTCGGCGGTGTTCTGTGGCCACAACCAGACCGACGCGATCGCCAGGATGGTCACAACACCCAACGCCACTGGAACCCACCGGACGGACGGTAGACCAGGGCTCTTCACCTCAGTCTTCGGCTCGGGTCTCGGCCTGGTCTCCGGGGCCTCGGCAGCCCCTTCCGTGCGCCGCTCCTCCGGCGGCTCGTCGGTGGGCGGCGGACCGGCCTCCGGTGCGGCCTCGGCCGGCGCTCGCTCCGCCTTTATCTGGGCCACCAGCTCGCGCGTGTGGTCGAGTGGCTCGACCTCGAGTTCTCGCTGGAGAACCTCCCGATACCTCTCGAATTGACGCAGCGCCGCCAAACGGTCGCCGCGCAGGTGTAGGCATTCGATCAAGAGGTGTTGCGCTTCGTCATCCAGAGCGTCCGCTTCCACCAGTCGGCGACAGTACGCCGTAGCGTCGTCGAGGTCGCCCGCCTCTTTGGCCTGGTTGGAGAGTTGCAGCGCCGCTTTGCGGAACTTGCGACGCAGATCGGCTCGCTGGCGGTCGGCCCAATGATCGAACTCGGGCTCGCCTACCGAAAGATCTTGCAGAAAAGGCCCACCATACAGATCGACTGCACCTTTCAGGTCGCCGACGTCCAGGCGCCGCTCGAACTCCTCCACATCCAGCCACACCTCCCTGCCGAAATCCAGAGCATCGCTGACGCTCTCCAGGTCCAGCTCGGGGCTGGCCTTGCGCAGCGTATAGAGCAGTTGGTTCAGCGCTCGGCGCGCCCGCTTCTCATCCCGATCCGGCCAGAGAACCCCGAGGATCTCTTCGCGCCGGTCCGGACCTGGCTCCCTCGCCATGTAGACGATTAGGGCCAGCGACTTGGGCCAGACCGCTTCGCCCGTCAGCGGCTCACGATTGACCGCTACTGAAGTCCGTCCCAGCGTCCTAATCTCGATCATACTAAGCTCGCCGTTCGCACGAACCGACTCGTGAATGTACAGTCAATGCACTGTGACAGCGCGTATGCCCATGGTAATCTGGCTCGCTTACCACGGTTCCGACAAGATGCCCCGTAACCCCGCGGGACCGACACAGCCGGTGCCCGTCGCCTCCCCCCGTCGATGACGCTAGTATTCTATCATGATACCCGGTCCGGCCGAAACGAACATCGACCGCTGCGAGGCGTGCGGGCAGGCCATCGCGCCGGAGGCTCGGTTCTGCGGGGCTTGCGGCGCGGCCGTCGCCGCGGCCGCGGGGGCCCCCTGCCCGGCATGTCAGACGATCAACCCTGACCGCGCCCAATTCTGTCTCAACTGCGGGGCCCCACTCTCTTCTCCCGCGCAAGCCGATCGCCGCATCGTCACCGTGCTCTTTGCCGACCTCTCCGGCTTCACGGAGATGAGTGAAGAAGCCGATCCGGAAGAGGTTCGCGAGCTGATCGCCGCCTGTCTCGATCGACTGTGTCAATGCATCATCCGCTGGGACGGCTACGTCGACAAGTTCATCGGCGACTGCGTTATGGCGCTGTTCGGCGCTCCGGTGGCCTACGAGAACGAGGCGGAGCGGGCCGTCCGGGCCGCGCTCGCCATGCAGGACGCGCTGAAAGATTGGTCGGCCCCGGAGAACCTGATCTCGGAGCGCGAGGCCGGCTATAAGCCTCAACTTCGCATCGGGATCTGCACGGGACCTGTCGTGACCGGGCTCTTCGCCGGCGGCGGCGCCCTCAACTACACGGCGGTGGGCGACACCGTGAACGTCGCCGCGAGGCTCGAACGCCAGTGCGAGGCCGGTCGAGTTCTCGTTGACGCCACGACCTACGATCAGACCAAGCATATTTTCGACTACGAGGACGAGCAGGTCCTGCAGGTCAAGGGGCGGCGCGAAGCGGTTCGCGCCCGACACGTCATCGGGGTCCGCGTCAGTCGCGGCAAGGCCCGAGGCTTCGAGGACCAGCGGATACCGCTCATCAGCCGCGATCGCGAGCTCTCGCTTCTACACGAGCGGTGGCGGCGTACCCTACAGGGCGGCTTCGAGTTGTGCCTGATCACCGGGCCTGCCGGGATAGGGAAGTCGCGCCTGGTCGAGGAATTGGTCAGATCGGAGGGGTTGCGCGAGGACCAGGTCGCGGAAGGGCGCAGCTACCCATACTCCAGCAGCACGCCGTGGGAACCCATCGCCGAACTGATCCGTGATGTGCACAGCCTCCCGATAGACCTTGCCCCCAGGCACGCGGCCGCGCGCGTCGTGGCCGGAAGCGCGGACGGCTGGCCGCCTCAGTTGGAAGCCGGTCTCACCGTCGCTCTCGGAAGTCCCATATCCGAGGTGCGTGAGTTGCAAGGCTTCAGTCCCAGCGAACGCCAGGAATGGATTCGCAAGGCGGTGATTCGCTCGCTTCGCGCCGACCAGGCGACACCGAAGCTGCTCGTGCTCGAGGACTTGCACTGGGCCGACCTGACGACCCTGGAGGCCCTCTGTCGCCTGACCGATGCCCCCCCGTCGGGCCCGGCCTTGCTGCTGCTCGTGGCGCGACCGCCGCTGCCGGACGAGAAGACGCTGGCCAAGTTGTTCCAGTCCGTCGCCGACCGCATCGACCTGCAGCCTCTCACAGCAGACCAGTCGTTGCGGCTAATGGAAGCGCTGTTGGGCCGGCACGAGTTGCCCGGCCAGTTCCTTTCGGCAGTAACGCAGCGAGCCGAAGGAAACCCGCTCTTCGTGGAAGAGATACTCAAGTCTTTGTTGGACAGCAGCGCGATAGCCCAGATCGACGGGGTGTGGAAAGCGGCAGGCAGTTTGGAGAGCCTCGAGGTCCCGGACACGATTGAGAGCGTCCTGAGCACCAGGATCGACCGCCTCGACACCTCCACGAAGTCCGTACTCCAGTACGCCGCCATCGTTGGACGGCGCTTCTGGTCCGGTGTGGTTGCCGATGCCCTCGCCGGCCGGCCAGTTGACCGCGAACTCGACCGACTTCTCGAGGGCGCCTTCGTACGGTCGCTCCCCTCCTCCATGGTGACCGGTGATAACGAGTACTTGTTCGAGCACCTTCTGCTCCAGGAGGTTGCCTACGAGGGAATACTCCGCCGCTTTCGCGCCAAGCTGCACGGCACGGTGGCGGGTTGGCTGGAAGCGCGCTTGGGACCCCAGGTCTCCGAGTATGCCGAGTGGATCGCCTTTCACTACGAACGTTCCGATCAACCGGACCGCGCCTTGCCCTTCCTCGAGCGCGCCGCAGCGACGGCACGCGAGCGCGGCTCGCTCGGCGACGCACGATCGCTGGTCGAGCGGGCGCTCGACAAGACCACCACACCGGAATCCCGATCCCGGCTGCTGATCCTGACCGAAGACATCGCGGCCGAGGCCGGTGACGTGGAGACGCGCCGTACGGCCCTGGCGGAGCTCGAACGGCTGGCGGTCGACCAGGCGGACGAGCGATTGCTCGCCGAAGCCGAGTATCGTCGCGCCCTCTACCAACTTCAGACCGGGGATCTGTCGGCCGCCCGGGCCAACGGCCAGAAAGCGCTGCAGCGGTTCGAGCGGCTGGCCGACATCTCCATGCAAGCCGACGTGTTTCGCTTGCTCGCGCGCATCTCGCATCTGTGGGGCGACCCGCGCGAAGCCCTTAAGTACTACCGAATCTCTCTGCCCCTTGAGCGCCAAGCCGGCGACCGATACGGTCAGGCCGAAGTCTTCGACCAGCTCGGTCTCGTCCAAATCGACCTCGACGACTTCACCACGGCGCTGGACTATTTCGAGGCGGCCCGCGAGATCTGCACCGAGCTGGGGCAGCGGCCCGCCGAATCTCGCGTCATCGGTCATTACGCTATGGCTCTGCTCTGGCTGGGCCGCTACGAGGAGGCGGAGTCCGCAGCAAAGTCTGCGCTCGATCTGGCGGAGCGCTGTGGCTCGCTCCTGGCTCAAGCGGGTGTGAAGATCGCCCTCGCCGCCGCGCTCAACGCGCGCGGTCAGTCACGCGAAGCCGAAGAACTCGCCCGCGACGTCTGTGACATCGCCAGGCAGACGGCCCAACCAGGCCTCGAGGCGCGGGGACTCCTGTTGCTCGCGCAAGCGCAGACCGGCCCCGCCGCGGCGGATGACGCCCGCCGGGCCCGCGCCCTGGCCCGCCAGGCCAGCCTGGCGCACGTCGACATACTGGCCCTGGTTCGCGAAGCCGAGCTGAGCCTCGCGGCCGGTGACAAGGAAAGCGCCGAACAGGCCTCCGCCGAGGCCTTCCACAAGCTCAGCATGCGCGGCAAGATCGAGGGCCCGGAAGAGGCGGTACTCCACACCCGTGCTCTCGTGCTCGAAGCGTTGGGGCGTCACGCCGAGGCCGTCGACCTCTACGAGCAGGCGCGAGCGACGGTTCGCGGCAAAGCCGAGAAAATCGAAGACCCCCAGTGGCGCCAGCGGTTCCTGCGAGACATCCCACTCAACCGAGCGATAATGGAGGCCGGCGATGATCAGACGGAGCCACCAGCATGACGGGTGAAGCAGCCATTCTGCTCTGCGGCCTCTTCCTGGCCCATTACCTTGGCGATTTCACTCCGCTCGCCACACGCCGGATGCTCGAGGCAAAGGCGGCGGCCAAGCCGCTTTGGCCGATCGCGGCGCATGCCGGCGTGCATACCGGACTCATGGCCCTCGTGATCGCTCTGGTCTCGAGACCGGAAGGATTCATCCTACTGGCGGCTTCTGCCATCCAGTTCATGACGCACTTCCTACTCGATGCCGGTCGCGCAGGCCTGGGTCGGCGCCATCCAATCCTGAACGATGCTAAGCGTTCTCCTTTCTGGCACGTGCTCGGACTCGACCAGCTGGCCCACGCCGTCGTCCTGATCGTGGTCGCCGCGATCGTCCTGGCTTAGTCGGCATCAGCCATTACGCTGTCGAGTCAAATCAGCTCCAGGCGAGAAACGTGTCATGCCTTACCTGTAAGCGAAGGCGCCGTCCGAACAAAGACCCAAAGGAAAGGCCACCTGACTCTTACCTGATAGCCACCTGATAGCCAGCCCCCTCACATGATCCCCACCTGACTTCCACCTGATCTGGCATCCGTACCTTACTTCCTGAGTTAGACTCGGACTACATCCGGGGGCTCATTCGAGAGCTGATGCTTCCAAAGTCTCGTACTGAACTAGACTACCTCAGCTGTCCCACCTGCCCGCTGTGGAAGCGAGAATAGCTCGGGACTGGGCCTCCGAACCTCAAGACGCCGTCGGGGAAACCGCTTTCTCCGGCGGCGTTCTCTATCGGCTTGTGGATTCGCCGACCGACCGTGCGCGAATGCCAGCGCCGAACCCGTTTGCCGCTTACCTCGCTCGGGCCGTCGGAAGGCGGCGGTAGCCGGTTGTTTTTTTGCCGGAGTCGCTGCAGCTTACAGCCGATATGTGGCTGATTGACCTATTCCTGCACGCCGCCGTGGGCACGGCCTGCGCCGTGGCTGGCCAATTCATCACCGGCTACTCTCGTGCCGGCTGTCCGATCTCCGTTCTGGCCGGTTTGGCGGGCGCGTACGCCGGCCCTTGGGCCGCGGAGCAACTGGAATGGGTCGAGCCGTACGTAGTCCCCGTCGGCGAGGTCGAGTTCCCGCTGGTCACGGCCGCCGCTGGAGCCCTCATCTTATCGGTCCTGGTGAACCTGGCGACCAAAAAGCGGAAGTTCTGACGCGCGCTAAGGTCACCGCTCGCCCGACACCCACCACCCCGTCACCGAGGCGAACGGCCCGTTCAGGTCGGCTTCCACACCCCGTACTCTCTGGCCGAGAATGATCACGCGGGGATCGTTCACGAGGTAGAGGATAGCTACGTCGTCTGCCGACCGGCGCTGCATTTCGCGATAGCCAGCGGACAGCTCCTCGGCGCTGGTCGCTTGTACAAGACGGTCAAGTAAAGAATCGACCTCCGCCACGTCGTAGGATGATAGGTTGCTGTAACCGCTCGAGTGGAATTGCGAGTACAATTCCGCCGCCGGGTTGAAGATCTTCTCGGGTACGAACCCGAGGAACATGGCGGCGGGTCGGCGCTCGGGATCCTGTATCAAGCCCACGTAGCTGGCCCATTCCATGAAACGCAGATCGACACGGATGCCCAAGCGGCGCAGGTGCGCCTGCGCGACCGTGACGATGCCCTCCGTCCCCTGGGGAGCCGCCAGCGTGAACGCCAATTCCTCGCCCCGGTCGTTCGTGCGTATCCCGTTGCGGCGAAACCAGCCGGCCGCGTCCAGCAAAGACGCTGCCAAGACAGAGTCGGCGTCCGGTTGAGCGATATCGGCCTCGTACCAGGGACTCGCCTCCGGGAGCGGACCCTTGGCTGGCCGGGCGACCGTCGAGATCGCCGCCGCGAGTTCCGAACGCTGGAGTGCGGCGGAGACCGCCCGCCGCACTCGCACATCATCCAGCGGCGGTCTCCGAGTATTCAGAGGAAGCACGTGCGCAAAAGACGGTCGGAGGGCCAGTACGTGCAGGCGCAATCCCTCGACGCGATCCGCCACCGCGGAACTCGTGATGCACAGGTCGACGCCGCCGCTCTCGAGCTCGGCCAGCGACGTGGAGGCCTCCGGAACCGTTCGCCTGACCAACCGATCTAGGTAGGGGCGGCCCAACTCCTCCGGGTAACCGTCGTAGCGCTCCAAAATCAGCGTCCCGTCGGATCTCCGTTCGCTGAGCTGAAACGACCCGCTGCCGATTGGGGCGCGATGATACTCGGCCGTTTGGAATTGCGCAGGCTCCAGTTGTGCCAGTAGGTGTCGCGGAAGGATCGGAAGCGCAACGAACGGCTCGAGGTCCGCGGCGAACGGGGCGGCGAATGACAGATCGACAGTCAGCGAATCGCTTACCGATGTGTCGCGCAACGGCTCGAAATCACCGGCGCTCAGATAGCCGTACTCCGGGTCAGCGGCGATCCGAATCGTCCACGCGACGTCCTCGGCTGTAACCGGTGTACCATCGTGCCACGTAGCGTCCGCGCGAATGCGAAACGTCAAGCGACGCCGCTCATCCAGCCACTCCCAGTTCGTAGCGAGCAGCGGCTCGTACGCGCCGGCCGCGCCGTAACGGACCAACGTCATGAATAGAACCGGCTTCAGGTCTACGGCGCCCTGATCGGGCGAAGTGAACGGGTTTAGGCCCTCTATGGCGCTGTTGGCGCAGACGACGGCCGACCCGCCGGATCGAGGTTCGCCACCTTCGCCCGCGCGGGCGCGCTCCGCCGGCCGCTCTCCACAAGCCTGAAGTGCCACCGTCACCAGCAGTGCCAGCGGCGCCGAAAACCGGAACCAGCTGCGATCGTTCATGCTATCTCCCAATGCGGGCGAGAAGTCGCTTGGCCCGTTCGATCATGGGTTGGGCGCCGAGCTTGTCGAAGGTCCCCAGACAGTCGTGCACCATCTGCTCTGCCTCTGGCGCATTATCAACGCAGACGAGTTCGGCATGCAACAGTTGGAACGTCGCCAACACATACGGGTCTCTCGAGGCCAGTTCCACCTCGGCGCTCTGCAGGATGCGAATCGCCGCCCGAGCGTCGCCGTCGTGAGCCGCTAGGCGCGCCGCGAGCAGGTCGAGATCTTCGCGACACTCGATCCAAGCCTCGCTCGGCAGCAGCGACCGCGCCGCCTCGAGTGATGCACGAGCGGCATCGGAGTTCCCGGCATCGAGTCGCAGGAAGCCCAAACCGCACCGCGCCACAACCTCCGACTCCCAGTAGCCCATCTCGCTCGATAAATCGAGCAGTTCCTGCCACAGACTCTCGGCCTCTTCCCCGTTCCCGATAGCCTGCTGCACACGCGCCATGTTCTCCAGACATGTGAGGAGCCTGGCGGTGGCGTCCATGCGCCGTGCCAGCCGGATCGCCTCGACCAAGTTCTCCTCCGCGGCTTCGAGACGTCCCATCCGCAACAGCAAACCGCCGAGGTTGTTGCGCACCGCCGCTTCCGTCATCGGGTCCGCGACGGCATCGAAGAGCTCGGCTGCCGCGGCAAACGCCCGGGTGGCCTCATCATAGTCACCCACCAGAATGTTGATAATGCCCAAGCAGTTGAAGCATCTCCCCATTCGGAATTTGTCCTCAGCCTGCTCTCCGTGCTTCAACGCCGCGTGCACGTGTGGAATGGCCTCGGCTGGGCTCTCGCCCCCCAGAAGGGTGTCAGCCAACTCGAAGTGGGCCCTTGCAATGAGGTCAGGATCCTCCAGTCGTTGGGCGATCGTCAACGCTTCCAAAGCGAGATCGGCTCCGCTACCGGGAATCTTGGTCAAGATCCACAGAACCTCGCACAGCTCATCGAGCTGCTGCAGGCGGCGCGCTTCGGCCGCCAGCACTTCAAGCCGTCGACCTAGCTCAGTCGGCGGACTACTACCACAATCTCGCTCTATGGCCGCGACCTTACGCTTCAATGTGAGCGCCGGTATCGAGGTTGCTTCGGCCGCGGCCACCTCGAGCGCTTGGTTCAGGTTGCGCAGCGCCTCGGCGTAGTGGCCGGCCATGCGATGCTCGTCGCCCAAGCGTTCCAGGGACTCCCGTTGCTCGGCTGCAGACGGGCTGTTGCGCAGCGCGAGGTTCAGCAAATCGATGGCGTCCCAGTGGGCATACACGCGCGTGGCACGCTCGGCCGCCTCGAGCGCGAACTCCCGCGCTCGCTCTGGCACCCGCCCCTGATCGAAGTGAAAGGCCAGTTTGTGCGAGATGCTCTCAGTGTCCGGTGCGTACGTCCTATCCAGTATGTCGGCGATCTTTCTGTGCAATAGGATTCGGCGCTTGCCCTGCAGACTGCGGTGCAACACATCCTGGATGAGGGTGTGGTGGAACTCGTAGACGCTGGACGGCTCACCGCTTGGCAAATCGCGCGTTCCCACGAGTCGAATCAGCTTGTGCATGCGCACGATCGGGTCGAGCTGCTCCTCCAGTTCGAGCTCGTCGACGCCGAGTAGCTGTGCCAGAACGGTGGAATCGAACTCGTCGCCCTCAACGCTGGCATACTCCAGCACTCGGTACGTATCGGGCTCGAGCCGTGACAGCCGTTTCTCGATCACGCTCTCCACCGAGCGCGGAATTTCGATGTCATCAAAGGCGCTGGCCAAGTCCCATTCTCCATCGCGCTCGATGGCCAGACCTTGCTCGACCAGCCACTTCAGCAGCTCGCCAAAGAAGAGTGGATTGGTACCTGCGCGTCGCTCGAGCAGCTGCAGCAGGTCCGGTGTAGGAGGAGCGCCTAGCTCCTGTGCGGCAAACTGCGACAGCGAGGGCGAGTCGAGCGCATCCAGTGCCAACTCCTCCGCCACGCCGTAGCGTTCGAGCTCGAGCTTCGCCTGTTTGATCGGGTGCTTGCCGACCTCGACGTCCGCAGGGCGGTAGGTGCCGACCACTAAAGCCGGCTTGTCAGCGATCCGGCGAACCAGATGGCCTAGTAGCGCAACCGAGGCTCGGTCCGCCCAGTGGAGATCATCGACGTACAGCACCAGAGGGTGTTCGGCCGCCGCGGCCAAGAACAGTTCCGTATACTGGAAGAACAGCGCCTCTTCGCTGGGCGCCGCCGCCGCTGTCGCGCCACCCAGCGTTTTCTTCAGCTCCGCCGCCGTGACCATGGTTGCGGCGATGATATCCCCCGCCACAGGAATCGCCTGAACCCAATACGGGGCCAGCTGGCGAGCGAGATCGCGGAGGTTCCTCCGGCCTCCGCCCCGCTCATCGGTCAACAGGTCGCGGAAGGCATCGACGAACGGCTGATAAGGCTCCCCTGAGCCGTATTGCTCCGAGCAATCGGTGGAGATGATGCGCGCCTCCGGAATCCGGAGCGCTGCTTCAACCAAGAAGCGCTGGGTGAGCGTGCTCTTGCCAGCCCCCGCCTCACCGGTAATGAAGACCGCTCCGCCCTCGCCTCGAACGGCGCGCTCGAGCCTACCCATCAGTCGCTCGAGCTCGTGTCTTCGCCCGACGAATGCAGTCATCGCCAGCCGATACTGAAGCCGCTTACGCCACGATGACGGCCTGACCACGGCGGTAACGAGTACGACATGGGTGGCAAGATAGGCGCAGCGGCGAGCCAGGAAAGGGAAGCGCAGGACGGGGGGCCGCCCGGTAGACCGGGCGGCCCC
>JASFMO010000010.1:0-22140 GCA_050117535.1 Gemmatimonadales bacterium
GCGCCTCCTGGATATAGGTGATCGGCGACGTCTTGGCGTAGACCTCCGGGTCATCCCAAGGTGTCGCCTTCAGGTAGTTGCGCGTGAAGCGATGAATGTCCGTGTTGACGTAGTAGGTCATCCAATTCGATATCCCGGCACCCACCGAGATCGCCTTGAACACGTCGCTGGTCGTCGTCAGGAAAGCGGAGATATAGCCGCCCTGGCTCCAGCCCATGGCGCCCATGCGGTCGGGGTCGGCCATCCCCTGCTCGACCAGATACTCCACTCCCGAAAGGACATCCCAAGCATCGCCGACGCCCAGATTCCGAACGTTCAACGAGCGGAACGCCTCGCCGTATCCGGCGGAACCGCGATAGTTGGGCATCAGGATCAGCGCGCCCTTGGCCAACCACTGGGTGATCGGGTAAACGTACGAGACGACGGCCGCCGGGCGCGAAGTCGCCGTGGGCCCGCCGTGGATCGCCACCAGCAGCGGATATCTGCGATTGGGATCGTAGTCGGCCGGCTTGAAGAGAACGCCCTCCACGGTAGCGCCATCCTGTGACGTCCACTGGATGACGTCACGCGTGCCGAGCGCCCAGTCGCCCACCTGTGCGCTCAGGTTCGTGACACGCTCGGGTCGGATTCGGCGGACGGGGGTCCGATAGATCTCGCCCAGCGTCGTCCGGCTCTGTCCGAGGAACGCCAGCGTGCTTCCGTCAGCGGACACGTCGGCCGCGAACACCATCTCCGGCGTCTCGCCGACCGGCTCGATTCGCTTGTCCTCCGGATCGAGCTTGAAGATCCGCACGCTGGTCCGCTGCGACGCCAAGAACCAGACGCCGTCACGGGTCCAGGCAAAGGCCGACGGGTTCTCGTCGAACCCCTGCGTGAGGATCTCGATGTCACCGCCGGCCGCGGGAACCCGCACCAGGTGCCGGTTACGGTGGAAGGCCGAGTCCTGCAACATTGAGTTGACCAGGATCCAGCGGCCATCGGGCGACCAGATGGGGCCGTAGTCGCCCCCGGGTTCGGTCATCAGTGGCTCGACTTCGCCCGACGCTACCTCGACGACCGATATGTCGCTCATACCGGACGCTTCGGGCGTCGGCTGGGGTCGATGCTCGAAGGCG
The DNA here is from genome assembly GCA_050117535.1 of Gemmatimonadales bacterium. Lineage (GTDB taxonomy): Bacteria > Gemmatimonadota > Gemmatimonadetes > Palauibacterales > KS3-K002 > JASFMO01. The sequence continues at coordinate 1,116 of JASFMO010000010.1, forward strand.
ATGTGCTCCCCGTCGGGAGACCAGGCGAACCCGCCGACGGTGAAGTCGTCGCCTTCGGTCAAACGCCGGGGTTCCCCTTCCCCGTCCACCTCCGCAACCCAGAGGTGCGACATGCGGAAGTCGGCATCCTCGACCGCGAAGCCGCCATACTGATCCTTCCTCGCCTTCGATTCCTTGCTCTCGGGATCGGTGGCCGTGAAGGCGATACGCGCGCCGTCGGGAGACCACCGGAGGCTGTTCACCCCCTCATTGACACTCGTCAGCGGCTTCGCATCGCCGCCGTACGGACTGATGAGGTAGATCTGCTGCTTCTCTCCGCGGTCGGCGAGGAACGCGAGCCAGCGGCCATCGGGCGACCAGCGCTGCCCCGTGCTGCTGCCCTCAGGCGTACGGGTCAGCTGGAAGGGCTCTTCGCCCTCTCGGTACAACCAGATCTCTCGGTCGTAGCGATTGTCCTCCCACTCCGTCGTCCGCACGGCGTAGGCGATCATCCGGCCATCGGGCGAAATGCGCGGCGCCCCGACGCTCTTCAGGCTGAGGACTTCCTTGAACGAGGGTCCCGGGGGTCCCGCCGTGTCCTGGGGTGCCCCCCCTCTCGCGTCCGCGGCCTGCAGAGGCAGGCCGGCAAGCGAGACGAGGAGGAAACGAGACAGGCTGAGCCAAACGTGCGTCTTCATTCTGCGCGCTCCTGGCCGGTTCGTGGTTTGATTGTCTGGACGCACCGCACATCATACAACACCAGCCCGTCGCCGTCAGCCTCTGGCTGCTGCGCGACTACTTGCGCAATGGTACGGGCGATGGAATGATCACTCAGCCTCGCCAGCCCGAAGTTTTCGGAAACCTACTGAGCCGGTGCGATTCGGCCTCGGAACGCTTATTCAAGGAGGCGTCGATGTTGCGGTGGAATCTGTGTGTCGCGCTGGTGTCAATCGCCGCGGCCGTCCCGTTTCCCGCCCTGGGTCAGGAAACCTACGACATTCTGATTCGCAGCGGCCGTGTGCTCGATGGCACCGGCACGCCGTGGTTCCATGCCGACATCGCCATCTCCGGTGACCGGATCGTCGCCGTCGGAAACCTGACGGACGCTCGGGCGCGCCGCGTCGTCGACGCGACCGGCCTGTACATCGCGCCCGGCTTCATCGACGTGCACACCCACGCCGGCCGCGGACTCGTGCAGGAAGGACTCAGCGCCGCCGTCCCGTTGCTCACGCAGGGGATCACGACGGCGGTGATCAACCCTGACGGCGGCGGGCCAGTGGACCTCGCCGAACAGCGGGCGACGATGGAGAGGTTGGGCATCGGGGTGAACGCGGCCCAGCTCGTGCCGCACGGATCGGTCCGCCGCGCGGTGCTGGGCATGCAAGACCGGGCGCCGTCGAGCGATGAACTGGAGCGTATGAAGGGACTGGTGCGCACAGGCATGGAAGAGGGCGCCTTCGGGATGTCCAGCGGGCTGTACTACGCGCCGGGCAGCTACGCCGAACTCGAGGAAGTGATCGAGCTGTCGAAGGTCGTCGCCGAATACGACGGCGTGTACACCAGCCACGTTCGCGACGAGGCGGACTACAACATCGGCGTCGTGGCCGCGCTGGATGAAGTGATCCGCATCGCCAAGGAAGCCGGCATACCCGGCATCCATACGCACATCAAGGTCCTCGGACCGCGAGTCTGGGGCTACTCGCTGGCCCTCGTCGAGCACATCGAGCGGGCGCGCCGCGAGGGCATCGAGGTGTGGGCGGACCAGTACCCCTACGAGGCTTCCGGCACGAGCATCGTCGGAGCGCTGGTACCGCGCTGGGCGTTGGTGGGGGGAGAGGACGGGCTGGAGAACCGCCTCGAGATACCGTCCGAGCGGGCGCGTCTCCGCGCCGATATGCTGGAAAACTTGGACCGGCGCGGCGGAGCCGAGCGGCTACAGTTCCAGAGCGCCGCCGACCCTGCCTACGAAGGCATGACGTTGCAGGAGGTCGCGGACCAGAACGGCATGGAACCGGTCGACATGGCGATGGAGATGTTGAAAAGCGGAGGCGGTGGTCTCGTCTCGTTCAACATGAGCGACCGGGACATCGAGCTCTTGATGAGGCAGCCGTGGACGATGACGTCCTCGGACGGTGGGATCGCCGAGATGGGCCGACGGAAGCCGCATCCACGCTACTACGGTGCCTTCCCCCGCAAGATCCGCAAATACGTCAAGGAGAAGGGCGTCCTTGACCTCGCCACGGCGATCCGCAGCATGACGTACACATCCGCCACCGTCTTCCGGATCGAGGATCGCGGGATCATCCAACCAGGCGCGATCGCCGATATCGTGGTCTTCGATCTCGAGCGGCTGACCGACAAGGCCACCTACGACGATCCGCACCACTTGTCCGAAGGGATGGTGTACGTACTGGTCAACGGTCGCTTCGCCATCGATGACGAACAGGTGTCCGACCAGACCTATGGAAAGGTATTGTCGAGGTTCAAGGACTGAGCGCCCAAAGGGCGCGCTTCGTCGCCAATCTCATCGCCGACGCTGCCGGGTCCGGGGCAGCGTCGGTTTCTTCTTGACCCAGTTCGGAGCGACCCCAGGCGGTTGTGGGGGCAGTGCCAACTCAGTTCATCGCCAGCAGATGACGATTGCCGACCCGAACGTTGAGCAGGCCCGCCGAGCGAGCGGCACCTTCCGCTTCTTCCGCCTGGCGGCGTGAGGTGTACGGTAGATCGCTCATGTGGAAGTTGGGTGCGAAGGCCAGAAGCGAATAAGGAATCTCGGGATGGACCGATGCGATGAAGCCCGCGACTTTGCTCACCTGCTCGGCTTCCACGTACCCGGGCACGAGTAGCGTGCTGGCGACCACCAGAGGCGGGTCCGGGCGCTCGTGGTAGCGACCGCCAGCGCGGGAGAAGTTCTCCAACGTCCGCCGATTCGATATTCCGGTCAGCGCCTTGTGCAGTCGCTCATCGAAGGCTTTGAGGTCAAACTTCACGCAGCCGCCCGTATCGAGCGAGTAGCGCAGGGCGGCGTCGAGCAGCTTCGGGTGCATGGTCCCCGCCGTCTCCCAACAGACGCGCACGCCGCGCTCGGCCAGCAACTTCGAGGTCGCCAGAGCGTGCGGCATTTGGGAGGCCGGGTCGCCGCCGAAGAAGCAGACGCAGTACGTGCGCTCATTAGCCGCGTCGACCAACTCGCCGGCGCTAACGGCATCGCTCTCTGGGATCGAGACCCGACGAAAGTGCCAGTTCTGGCAGAACAGGCAATCGGCCGTGCAACTGCAGTAGAAGACCGCGAGGTTGTGGTTGCCGTGCTGCCGGTGGCCCCCGCAAACCCAGTCGGCCACGCAGTTGGTCGGCAGCGGGTCGCGATACCACTGCAAGAGGCCGCGCCGGGGTGTGCCCGCCAAGTGGACCAACTTCCCGGCGCGGACCGTTCGCAGGCCGCAGAATCCACGCGTGCCCTCGCCGATCGAACATTCGTTGGCACAGAGCGGACAACGGACGCCGTTCGCCTGTCGCGGTGGCCGTTCCGGCAAGTCAAACGGCCTACGCGCATCCGCGTGTGCCGCCGTGATGGCCTCGTCGACGCCCGGCCGCCCCTCGACGATACAAACGGCACACGCACCCAACGATCGTGCGATGCGTCTTCTGGAGTCGTCGCAGATCGTACAGCGCGGATGCGACTTCACCATGCGGCCGAACACCACCTCGCGGCTACGGCCCTCCGGGGGCCACTCCGGCCAAAGCGTCCAGCTCCCGCTCCAGCGCGGCCTCGAGGTCGCGCGCTCGCTGACGGTGAGTCTCGGTTGGCGGATAGAGACTCGCTTGCCGGACACCGTTCCCGTTAAACGCCTCGGCCAGGTCATAGACTCTGGAGCGGAGCCGATCCAGCCGGCGCGCCAGCGCGGCCAGCGAAGCGGCACGCTCGATGGCCTCCGGCGGAGCTGCCTCTCCCCCGAGCGAGTCGCGCCGGGCGGCCGCCTGTCGGCTCAATTCATCCCCTCTCTGCTCGGCATCCCAGGCTCGGCGTTGTAGATCGAGCAGATCGACGAGGAACGTCTCCCGCTCGCGCCATTCTTCATCGCTGAGCGCCAGAAGTGGATCGCCTCTCACCAGCACAGACTGAGAATAGCGAGCGTCGCCGGCCTGGAGCGTGACGGTGTAGGTGCCCGGCGCCACAAACGGCCCGCGCGGGGTAATCGGGTGCGTCAGCTTCGGCAGCGCCGCCACCCGCTCGGTTTCCCGCCGAAACGGCGGCGGCTCGTGCCGCAGGTCCCAGCTAACGCGGTGGATGACACCGCTCGTCATCGGCACGTCGAGACTGCGTACGATGTCGCCGCTGGCGTCCGTGATGTCGATGCTGACTTCGTCCGCAACGCGGCCGAGATAGTAGCTCAGGATCGCTCCGGTCGGCGGATTCTCGCCGGCGTAGGCCCCCTGCCCACGGTACGAGGTGTCCTTCCAGTACTGGAAGATTGTAGCCGGGCGAACCGAGAAGAGATGGGCCGCAGACGACGCGGCTTCCGCCGACCACTCCGCCAGCGGCGCGACGTCATCGAGGATGTAGATACTGCGCCCGTGCGTGCCAACGACGAGGTCGTCATCGCGCGGGTGGATCATCAGGTCGTCGTAGAGCGTGGTCGGCAACGTCGTGAAGCGCGTCCAGCTTCCGCCGCCGTTGGTGGAGACGAACAGCGCCTGCTCGGTCCCGAGGAACAACAGGCCGGGGTTCTCGGGGTGCTCGACGATCACGTTCACCGACCCTTCCGCGGGCAAGCCATCCGTCAGCCGGGTCCAGCTCTGTCCGTAGTCGAGCGTCTTGAATACGTAGGGAGCGAAATCGCCATCGCGGTGCGCGTCGAAGGTTGCGTAGGCGACGCCAGCGCCGCTAACCGAGGCCGCGACTCGGCTCACATAGGTCCCCTCGGATAGGCCGCTCACGTTCCTCGAGACCTCGGTCCAGCGGCGGCCACCATCGCGACTGACCTGCAGGTTGCCGTCGTCGGTGCCGACCCAGAGGACCGCGGCGTGGAGCGGCGACTCGGAGATCGTGACGATCTCGCCGAACGAGGAAGTCCCATCGTTCTTCGACAGCATCGAATCGGCGCCCAGCACACCCATCAGCCGAAGCGTATCGCGATCGATGCCGCGGGTCAGGTCCTCGGTGCGCTCCCAACTCACGCCGCGGTCGCGAGAGGTGAACAGGCGGTTGCCGCCCAAATAGATGACGCTGGGATCATGTTGCGAGACCACGACCGGCGTCACCCAGTCGAAGCGATACGAAGGCTCACCTTCCGGCGGCTGCGGTCGGATGTCGAGATGGTCACCCGTCAGCGGGTCGAGTCGGACGATCACGCCGTTTTGCGCCGCCCCGTAGACGAAGCGAAAATTGGTGGGATCGGCGCGATGATACATGCCGTCGCCGAAGCCAATCTGCCGCCACTCGTCATTGATGATGCCGATCCAGCTGCGGGTCCGGCTCGGACCCAGCCAGGAATGGTTGTCTTGCATGCCGCCGTAGACATAGTACGGGTCGCGCATGTCGACGCCGATCGCGTAGAACTGTCCGATCGGCAGATTGTTGATGCGGATGAACGTCTCACCTCGGTCCCACGTCTCGTGCAGCCCCGCGTCTCCGACCAAGTAGAAGTGCCGCGAGTCGTTGGGGTCGATCCACATCGCGTGGAAGTCACTGTGCACACCGACGTCGTAGGTGGGCCGCGTCGGCATCGTACGGAAATTCCGTCCGCCGTCCTCACTCTTGTAGAAGGACGTGGCCGCCGAGTAGACGCGGTCTTCGTTCGTCGGATCGATGTAGATGTGACTGTAATACATCGGCCGTTGATTCAGCTGATTTACCTTCTCCCACGTCGCGCCACCGTCCTCGCTCCGATAGGTCCCCCCCTCGCTGGCGTGCTCGACCAGCGCGTTCAGCACTGCCGGATTGCTCTCCGCGATCGCCAATCCGATCCGACCCTTATCGCCTTCCGGGATGCCGTGAGTCAACTCGCGCCAGGTGCGCCCCCCGTCGGTCGTCTTGTAGATGCCGCTGCCCGGGCCACCGCCGTTGAACCCCCAGGCGCGACGCAACCGCTGATACGCCGCCGCATAGAGCGTGTTGGGATCGCTGGGATCCATCACCAGGTCGACGACGCCGGTTAGCGAATCGACGAACAGCACCGGCTCCCAGGAGGCGCCGCCGTCGACGGTCTTGAAGACGCCGCGCGCGCGGCTGGGCGCCCATAGGTTGCCGAGCGCCGCCACGTACGCGACGTCGGGATCGTCGGGATGTACACGGATACGGCCGATGTGCCGGGTGTCTTCCAGACCGAGGTGCGTCCACGTCGCGCCAGCGTCGGCCGATCGATAGACGCCGTTGCCCCAAGAAGTACTTTGGCGGTTGTTCTGCTCGCCGGTCCCGGCCCAAACCACATCGGGATTCGAAGAAGCGATGGCGAGATCCCCGAAGGTACTGACGGGCTGGTCGTCGAAGATCGGCGCCCAAGTCGTCCCTTTGTTCGTCGATTTCCAGATCCCACCGGAGGCGGTGGCCAGGTAAATCGTTGAAGGGTCTCCCGGCAATGCCTCCACGTCGTGTATCCGTCCGCCGGTGACCGCCGGTCCAATCTGACGAAAGTGCAGATCGGCGATGTGCTCGGACGATATCGCTCGGCTCTGAGCGTCAGCCGCCGACACCGACCCCAGTACGGCGGCCACAGCCGCAGCGAACACCGCGCAACGCTCGTAGGTCATTCGTATCGCCCCTCTTGAAAGGAACTTCCCCGCCTAGGATTCCAACGACCAGGTTACCGAAAACGGATGTCGCCGGCCGGAACGCGCCCGAGCCGCCCGTCCAATGGCTCGAAAGATCGCTAGTTCGTGAACAGGTCGAAGATGTTGCCCAACTTCGAGCTGTCGGCCTTGTAAAGCTCAGTGTACCGGCAACGATCGCATGTCACCGCCGTGAATTTCTTGTGCTGCACGTCGAACACCTTGCTCCAGAATCCGCCAGCGGTGCTGACAGTGCCGAGCTCGCAGCTCGTGTTCGAGCACTTGGGACACTTGAAATTGAACTGCGTCGGTTCGTACGAACGCATTTCTCCTCCCGCGTTGGCTTTGTAAGGTGAGTATGCGAGTCGATGCCGGGCCGAGCAAGTGTGCGTCGGCGCCCTTCTCGCTTCACCGCCAAGCAACTGTTAGATTGCTGACTGTCCCAACCCGGCCAGCCCAATGCGCCCACTCCGCTCCGCATCAACCCGCTCGAAGCGTCAGGCACGATCCGGGTGATACGGGCCCAGCAGGAGGCGCGACGGCCGAGATATTCACCGGCCTTCGAGTCGGGAGTCGACGGATGCTGAGACGCACACCCTTCCACACGCGAACCGGCCCCCTCTGCCAAGCCCAGAACTGGCGGCGCTGGGCCGGGTACATCGTGGCCAGCTCGTACGAGCTTACGCACGAGCGCGAGTACTACGCGATCCGGAGCGCTGCGGCGCTGCTCGACATCACGCCGCTCTACAAGTACTTGATCCGCGGTACGGACGCGGTGGCCTACCTGAACCGAGTCCTCACCCGCGACGTCGAGGCGTGTGAGGAGGGTCAGGTCGTGTACGGTCCCTGGTGCGACGAGCGAGGCAAAGTACGCGACGACGGCACGCTGCAGCGCCTGGGCTCGGACGTCTTCCGGCTGACCTCGGGCGAGCCGAACTACGGCTGGCTTTGCGACAACGCCTTCGGCCTCGCCGTCACGATCGAGGACGATTCGGACCGCACCGCCGCTCTCGCGCTACAGGGCCCCACATCGCGCGACATACTCTCGACCGCCTGCGACGCCGACCTGGCGACCCTGGGCTATTTCCGCCTGACGGACGCGCAGGTGACTGGTATACCGGTGACGATCTCGCGTACGGGGTATACCGGCGACCTGGGTTACGAGATCTGGGTGGACGCGCAGAACGCGATCCGGCTTTGGGACGCCTTGATCGAGGTGGGACAGCCGTACGGAATTACGCCGGCCGGGATACTGGCCCTGGATCTGGCGCGGGTCGAAGCAGGTCTACTGCTGATCGATGTCGACTACGTGCCCGCGCACCGAGCGCTGGTCGAATCGCGCCAATCCTCGCCATTCGAGCTCGGCCTCGGCTGGACGGTTCGTCTCGAGAAGGAGAACTTCGTCGGCCGCCGCGCCCTATTGGAGGAGTGGCAACGCGGACCGAGTTGGCAGTTGAAGGGACTGGAGATCGACTGGGTCTCGCTGGAGCGGGTGTACGCCGAGTTCGGCCTGCCGCCGCAACTCCCGACCGTCACTTGGCGGACAAGCGTACCGGTTTACGCCTCCGGCAAACAGGTGGGTTATGCCACCAGCGGCTGCTGGTCGCCGACGCTGAAGAGGTACATCGCTCTTGCACACCTCAAGAAGCCTCATGCCGGAACTGGCACGCGCGTGGAGATGGAGGTGACGGTCGAGCATCAGCGGAAGCGCGCCGCCGCCCGAGTGGTAGACACACCGTTCTTCAACCCGGACAGAAAACGGGCCTGAGGATGAACAACAAGACGAAATACGATGCCGTGATCATCGGCGGGGGCCACAATGGCCTGGTCAACGCGGCCTATCTGGCGCGAGCCGGAAAGCGGGTCCTGGTGCTCGAGCGACGTCCGCGGGTCGGCGGTTCGGCTGTGACGGAGGAAGTGTTCCCCGGCTTCAAGTTCTCGGTGCTGTCGTACGTCGTCAGTCTGTTGCGTCCCGAGATCATTCGCGACCTGGACTTGCCGAGTCACGGCCTGGAGCTTCTGCCGCTGGAGAGTACCCTGACGCCACTGCCGGATGACGACTACCTGGTTCGCTGGGCCGATCACGACCAGACGCGCCGCGAGCTGTACCGTCATTCACCGCGCGATGCGGACGCCTACGACGACTTCGGCAAGTTGATGTACCACCTGGCTTTCGCGGTCAAACCGATTCTCGGGATGGTTCCCCCGGATCCCGCCTCGCTCAGCCCGAGCGACCTGCGAGCCATGCTGAAGCTGAGCAAGCATCTCCGCTCGCTGGATCCCCAGCACTTCTATGCGCTGTGCAAGCTGATGACGATGGCCGCCGCCGACTACCTGGACGAGTGGTTCGAGACCGAGCCGCTCAAGGCTACCATGTCGGCGAGCGGGATCATCGGCACTTTTCTGGGCCCGCGGTCGCCGGGCACGGCCTACGTGCTGTTGCATCACTACATGGGCGAGATCGACGGCGTCTTCCGTTCCTGGGGATTCGCGAAGGGCGGGACCGGCGCGGTCAGCGAGGCGATCGCCGGGGCGGCGCGCCGTTTCGGGGCCGAGATCCGCCTCGATACCACGGTCCAGCAGGTGATCGTCAAGAACGACCGCGCCGTGGGGGTCGCGCTCGACGACGGCGAGGAGATCTATTCGCGCCTGGTCGTCTCGTCGGTCGATCCCAAGCTGACGTTCTTGCGGCTGATCGAGCCGGGCCATCTACCGCCCGACTTCCTCGAGTCGATCCGCCGCTTTCGAATACGCGGCTCGTCCGGAAAGGTGAACCTGGCGCTCGGCGAGCTTCCTAACTTCAGCTGTCTACCGGGCGACGGCCCGCACTTGCGCGGCGCGATATCGATCAGCCCCAACGTCGAGTATCTCGAGCACGCTTACGACGATGCCAAGTACGGCAATTTCTCCCGGCACCCGTACATGGACATCATCATCCCGTCGATGATCGATCCCGGCATGGCGCCGCCCGGCAAGCACGTGATGTCCGTCTTCTGCCAGTACGCGCCCTTCGAGCTGAACGGCGGATGGAACGACGAGAAGCGGGAGGCGTTCGGCGACGCCGTGGTCGACACCATCGCGCAGTTCGCGCCCAACCTGCGGGACGCGATCATCCATCGCCAGGTCGTGACGCCCTTAGACATGCAGGACGAGTACGGGCTGACCGAAGGCAACATCTTCCACGGCGAGCTTTCGCTCTTCCAGCTCTTCTTCCTGCGCCCGGCCGCGCCGTGGGCCGATTACCGCACGCCGCTCAGAGGCCTTTACCAGTGCGGATCCGGCACCCACCCCGGCGGCGGCATCGCCGGCACATCGGGCCAGCTGGCGGCTCGGAACATCTTGAAGGACTGGTAATGATGAACGACGTCTATGACGCCATCGTCATCGGTGCCGGACACAACGGCTTGGTTACGGCCGCGTATCTCGCCAAAGCCGGATTCCGCGTCCTCGCCCTCGAGCGGCGCGACGTGGTCGGCGGCGCGGCGGTGACCGAGGAGGCCTTCCCCGGCTTCAAGTTCGAGACCGGCGCTCATCGCATCAACCGACTGCACCCGATGCTGGCGCGCGACCTCCGGTCGGCGGTGGGCCGGGCCTCGGGAAGCGGGCTGTCGCAGACCTACGGGACGCTGGATTTCGCGCCCAGCGATCCGACGGTCTTCGCGCCACTTCCCGACGGCGGGTACCTTACCCTGTGGCGCGACCTCGAGCGCTCGAAGGAGGCGGTGAGCCGATTCTCGAAGGCCGATGCGGACAAGTGGTCCGACTTCTCGGCTCTGGTCTTCAAGGCCTCTGGATTGCTGGCCGAGCTATACGACGATGCCCCACCGGACGTCATGTCGAACAAGACCAGCGACCTGTGGGAGTTGCTGCGACTGGGCCGAGAATTCCGCCGACTCGGGAAACGGGACATGACCGAGGTCCTGCGCGTCCTGCCGATGACGATCCGCGAACTGCTGGACGAGTGGTTCGAGACCGACGCGCTGAAAGGCGCGCTGGGCGCCGCCGGGATCACGGGGCTACGCCAGGGGCCTATGGCGGCGGGAACCGCCTTCATGTTCCTGCACCAACACGCGGGCGCCGCGCGCGGCGTGTTCCGAGGTTGCGAGATCGTGCGCGGCGGCCTCGGCAACCTCATCAACGCACTGGAGGCCTTCGCCCTCGAGCGCGGAGTCGAGATCAGGAAGAACGCGGCGGTCGAGCGCATCCTGGTGAAGGAGGGCCGCGCCGTCGGCGTCGTGCTGGCGGATGGAAGCGAGGTATCGGCACGCCGAGTCGTCTCGAGCCTTGACCCGAAGCGCACCTTCCTCGGGCTGCTCGACCCGATGGAGCTCGACCCCGAATTCGCGCGCGCGGTTCGCAACATCCGGATGAAGGGCATCTGCGCCAAGGTAAACCTGGCCCTGGGCGTGCTTCCCGAGTTCCGCTCGCTGCCGAGCGATGGGCCTCACCTGGGCGGTTTGATCTCCATCGGTCCCAGCCTGCGCTATCTGGAACGTGCCTATGACGACGCCAAGTACGGATGCATCTCCGCCGAGCCCTATCTGGAGGCGTTCATCCCCTCACTTCACGATCCCGGAATGGCTCCGCCTGGCCAACACGTGATGTCGATACTCGTCCAATACGCCCCCTATCATCTGCGAGAAGGTTCGTGGGACGAGGTTCAGCGGGAGGAGCTGGGGGACATCGTCGTCAAGACCTTGGCCGGCTACGCACCGAACATCGAGGCGGCCATCCTGCATCGCCAGGTCTTGACGCCGCTCGACCTCGAGTCGCGGTTCGGTTTGACCGAAGGCAACATCTACCACGGCGAGATGACGCTCGACCGGTTGTTCTTCATGCGACCGGTGGCCGGCTGGGCCCGCTACCGCGCGCCGATCGAGAACCTGTACCTGTGTGGCGCCGGCACGCATCCGGGCGGTGGGGTCACGGGGGCGCCCGGCTACATCGCAGCCCGCGAGATCCTCAAGGATCGGGACGTCTGACCGCAGGTTAGGTGTCCTCGACGAAAAGGGCGCGTACGGGGCCGGCCATCACCGTCGCCATATGCCGGTGCTCGCTCCCCGCCGGAATGAACACACCATCGCCCGGCGCGTACAACTGCGTCTGATTCTCGAACTTGATCTCGAAGTATCCCTCGAGGATGCAACCCCAGTGACCCCTCTCGCACCAGTGTGGCTCCATCTCTTCGCCGTACTCCACCAGGCGCAGTTTCCGGCCACCGTGTTCGACCGCCCGCGAGCGGACGCCTTTCATCGGTCTCTCCCACTCGAGAGCCTCGAAGTCGATCTTGTATTCCATGTTCGGGCTTCTCCATTGCTTGACGGCGAAGATCGTCGTCCTCTGAAGCGCGGATCGCGGGCGCGGCGGGTGCGCTCAAGGTACCGAATGTGTGAGCGGGCGGCCAACCGGCCCGTTTGACCGCCTCGCCAACATGCCGCTAATTTCCCGCCGCACGTTAACCTCCAGCCAGGTTGGTCCCATGGCCTACAAGCCCATCGAAGACTACGGCATCATCGGCAACATGCACAGCGCGGCGCTGGTCGGCATCGACGGTTCGATCGACTGGTACTGCCACCCGCATTTCGATTCGCCCAGCGTGTTCGCCGCCATCCTGGATGACAATAAAGGCGGATGCTTCAAGATCAGCCCGGCTCACTCGGGCATCAAACACAAGCAGTACTACTGGCCCGATACCAATGTGTTGGTCACCCGCTTCCTGTCCGTCGCCGGTGTAGGCCAGGTCGTCGACTATATGCCCGTCGACAGGCCCGAAGCGGAGCCGGGTTTCCGATCGCTGATCCGGCGCGTCCAGGTGGTCAGAGGTACGATGCAGTTCCGGCTGTCGTGCGTACCGGCCTTCAACTACGCGCGGGACGGTCACGAGCTATCCATCACGCCCGAAGGCGCCTGTTTCCACTCGCCGGACCTGAGCCTCGGGTTGGTGACGAAGGTTCCGCTCCGGGCCGACGAAAAGGGTGTGGCCGCCGAGTTCACCCTCGAGCAGGGGCAAACCGCCATTTTCGTCTTGCGCGAGATCGAGGCCCGCGGCGGTTGCGGCTTGACGCTATCGCGGGAAGAGGAGTTCGCGCTGTTCAAGCACACCGTAGGCTGGTGGCGTCACTGGCTGGACGGCTGTAGCTACACGGGCCGCTGGCGCGAAGCCGTGCAGCGTTCGGTCCTGGCCCTGAAGCTGATGACCTACGAACCGACGGGTGCGATCGTAGCCTCGCCCACCTGCAGTCTGCCGGAGACCATGGGCGGCGCTCGCAATTGGGACTACCGGTATACCTGGGTGCGGGATGCCGCCTTCACGCTCTATGCCTTCATCCGCGTCGGCTTCATCGAGGAGGCCGCACGATTCGGACAATTCCTACGCGAACGGATCCGGGAGCCCGAACCCGACGGCTCGCTGCAGATCATGTACGGGATCGACGGCCGCCACAGGCTGACCGAAGAGACGCTGGACCACCTGGACGGCTACCGGGGGTCGCGCCCGGTGCGCATCGGTAACGGCGCCTACAACCAGCTGCAACTCGACATCTACGGCGAGCTGATGGACTCGGTGTACCTGTTCAACAAGTACGGCACCCCCATCGCCTACGACGGCTGGATCTGGTTGCGCCGCATGGTCGATTGGGTGTGCGACAACTGGCAACGGGAAGATGAAGGGATCTGGGAAGTGCGGGGGCCGAAACAGCACTTCGTGTACTCGAAGCTGATGTGCTGGGTGGCGCTGGACCGGGCGCTGCGTCTGGCCGACAAACGTTCGCTGCCGGCTGACCGTGCTCGCTACCTGAAGGTGCGGGACCAGATCTACGAGGAGATCTTCGAGAAGGGTTGGAACGCGGAACGGAAGGCCTTCGTGCAGCACTACAACAGCGACTCGCTCGATGCCGCCAACCTGATCATGCCGCTGGTCTTCTTCATCTCGCCCAACGACCCGCGGATGCTCAGCACAATCGACGCGACGCTCCGGCCCCCCAGCGAGGGCGGCCTATTGGAGAACAACCTGGTCTATCGCTACAACGTCTACGAGACGGATGACGGGCTCGAGGGTGAAGAGGGTTCCTTCAATATGTGCACATTTTGGCTGGTCGAGGCGCTGGCGCGCGCCGGCCGCCAGAACCCGGGGCGGCTACAAAGGGCGCGCCTGATGTTCGAGGAGATGCTGGGTTACGCGAACCACCTCGGCCTCTATGCCGAGGAGACGGGCCCCACGGGCGAGGCGCTCGGCAACTTTCCGCAGGCGTTCACGCACCTCAGTCTGATCAGCGCGGCGTTCAATCTCGATCGGGCGCTGGGCGCGCACGACTAGGCTCGAGCCTGTTGGAAGGATCACGCTGACGATCACGATCACGATCAGGAGCATGAGCAGGGCTCCTTCTCATAATCGTGATCGTGATCGTGATCCTACTCGTGATCGGCTTCACGCAACGGTGATTTCCTTGTTCAGGAAGACGTCCTGGATGGCATGGAAAAGTTCGACGCCCTCCTTCATCGGCCGCTGGAACGTCTTACGGCCCGAGATCAGGCCCATGCCGCCGCCGCGCTTGTTGATGACCGCGGTCTTCACCGCCTCGGCCAAGTCACCCTTCCCCGTCGAGGCGCCGCCGGAATTGATCATCCCGACCCGGCCCATGTAGCAGTTGGCGACCTGCCAGCGGACCAAGTCCACCGGGTTGTCAGTCACCAGCTTCTCATACACCAATTTGCTGGTCTTGCCGAACTTGATCGCGTTGTAGCCGTCCACGTGGGTCGGCAACTTCTGCTTGACGATGTCCGCCTCGAGCGTCACACCGAGATGGTTCGCCTGGCCCGTCAGGTCAGCTGCCGAGTGATGATCGACTCCGTCCTTCTTGAAAGCCGAATTGCGCAGATAGCACCAGAGGAACGTCGCCATACCCATCTCGTGCGCCATGGAAAACGCCTCGGAAATCTCGATCAGCTCGCGGCTGGCGTCCTCCGAGCCCCAGTAGATCGTAGCGCCCACCGCCGCCGCGCCCAGGTCCCACGCCTGCTCAACGCTGGCGAACATCACCTGCTCATAGTTGTTGGGATAGGTGAGCAGTTCGTTGTGATTGATCTTGACGAGGAACGGAATCTTGTGCGCGAACTTGCGCGAAACCGATCCCAGAACGCCCAGCGTCGAAGCGACACCGTTGCAACCGCCCTCGATGGCCAACTCGACGATCTTCTCCGGGTCGAAGTAGATCGGGTTGGGCGCAAAGGACGCGGCGCCGGAGTGCTCGATCCCTTGGTCGACCGGCAAGATCGACAGATATCCGGTCCCCGCCAGGCGGCCGGAACCGAAGAAACGCTGCAGGTTGATCAGGACCTGCGGGTTACGGTCCGAGCCGGCCCAGACCCGGTCGACGAAGTCGGGGCCGGGCAAGTGCAGCATATCCTTCGGGATTCCCGTGCACGCGTGCGACAGGATAGGCTTCGCCTCATCGCCCAGCAGCTCCTCGATCCCCGCCAGGGTGCTTACGTTCGTAGCGCTCATACCTCGTTACCTCCCTCCCAAGTCCACTCAGTGTCCATTCGACCAGTATTCTCGCCTTATTCAGGCTGGCGTTCCTCAATTCGATCGACCCAGGGCTCGGTCCGCCGCCTGATCGATATACCAGTGAAGCTCGCCCTCCGTGGGGCGGATCAATTGGGCGGGATAGCGGACCTCGCCAACCTCGGCCGTGAGGATCTCCGCCAGGACCTCCGCTTTGTCCGCCCCACTGACCAGAAAGAGTATACATGCGGCATGATTGAAGACAGGGCAAGTCAGGGTCAGTCGGTGCGCCGCCAACCTCTCGACCCAGGTGGAGACGACCAGGCGCCGCGTCTCGTCCACCGCGTCCGTGCCCGGAAACAGCGAGGCCGTGTGACCATCAGCGCCCAGGCCCAGAAAGACGAGATCGAAACGCGGCCATTCATCTTCGGACAGACGGAAGACCCGCCTCAGCGTCGCCTCGTACTCGGCCGCCGCCCGACCGGGCGGCGATCTCTCTGCCTCTATCCGGTGAACGTTTTCGGCGCGGACCGGCACCCTGGACAGTAGCGCCTCCTCGGCCGCGCCGAAGTTGCTTTCCGGATGCTGGGGAGGAACGGTCCGTTCGTCACCCCAGAAGAAGTGGATGCGCTCCCAGGGCACGGCGCTGCGGCAAGGTTCGGCCGACAACCAGCGAAACAGCCGCCGGGGGGTCGAGCCCCCCGACAGGGCGACGCGGAACGATCCTTTCGCGTCGACCGCCGCCCCGGCGCGCTGGAGGAACTCCACCGCCGCACCGCGGGCCAGAGCGTCGGCATCCTCGAAGATCCTGACTCTCGGCTCGCTCCCGTCTACTGGCATGGCTGGCCTCGTCAAGGCGTCACGAGCACGGATGCGTAGCGAGCCGCACCCAGCAACGCGGTCCCTTTCCGCGCGATGACCCGGACGGGGATCGCCTCCAGTAGGGGCCGCAGGCGTCCCTTGTCCAGGAACGCCTCTAGGAACACGGGCTCGCGCAATTTCTCAACGATCCGCGGCGCGATGCCGCCTCCCAGGTAAATGCCGCCCGTGGCCATGAGCTTGAGCGCGAGGTTGCCCGCCTCGGCGCCATAGAAGGCGACGAAGAGCTTCAACGCTTCAACGCAGAGCGGGCAACGCCCCGTCATCGCGGCCGCCGTAATGTCCGCTGGATCGTCTTTCTTCAGGCTCTCCTTGTGGTCGGAGGGCGCCTCGGCGTGACGATACTCGATCAGGAAATCGTGAAGATTGACGAAGCCCGGCCCCGAGACCACCCGCTCCCAGCTCACGTGTCCGCCGAAGCGCCGGGTCAGGAACTCGAGCAACTCGGTCTGAAGTTCGCCGCGCGGGGCGAAGCTGGCGTGGCCGCCCTCGCAAGCGAACGGCCGATGCGTGATGCCGTCCCAATACAGCCCCGCCTGGCCCAGCCCCGTGCCGGCCGCGATCAGCGCCTGGTTCCCGCGAGCGTCGGGATCTCCCGGATTCAAGGTCACCAGGTCGCTCGGTTGGAGCGCCGCGATCCCCCACGCTTGAGCCTCCAGATCGTTCACCACCGCCACGCGCGCCACTCCCGCGGCCCGGGCCAGATTCGCGGCCTTTACGACCCACGGCAGGTTGGTGATCTCGGCCCGACCCTCTTTGACCGGCCCGGGCACGCCGAAGCAAGCGGTACGGCAGTGAACGCCCTGGCTGAGCACGAACTCGGCCACGATCTCCTCGAGGCTCGAATAGCGGGCGCTGGGATAGACCTTGGCTTGTTCCGGTTTCAGTTGGTCGCCCTCGACCGAGAAGACGGTGAGCCGGGCGTTGGTACCGCCGATGTCTCCGGCCAGGACGCGCATCAGAGCCGCCTCCAGCGGCGTCCGTCGCGCCGCAGCAGTTCGCCCGCGGCCGCGGGCCCCCAGGACCCGGCGGCGTAGTTCGGGAACTCGCGGGGCGGTAGCGCGCTCCACACGTCGAGGACCGGCGCGACGACACCCCAAGCGGCCTCGGCGTTGTCACCGCGCTGAAAGAGGCCGGCATCGCCTTTCATGCAGTCGTAGAGCAATGTCTCGTACCCCGTCGTGGGCGTGGCAGCGAAGTAGTCGACATTGCAGAAGTCCATCTCGACGTCGCCGATGCGAAGCTGGGGTCCCGGTATCTTGGCGCCAAACGACAGCGAGATTCCCTCGTCCGGTTGAATCCGCAACACCAGCCAGTTCGGTTCCAGATGGTCGACCGGTGTCTCGCGGAAGAGGATGAACGGTGCCCGCTTGAACTGTACAGCGATCTCGGTGTAGCGAGTCGGTAACCGCTTGCCGGTGCGCAGGTAGAAGGGGACGTCAGCCCAGCGCCAGTTGTCGATCATCAGCTTCAACGCCACGTACGTTTCGGTGGTCGCCTCGGGAGGCACCTTGGTCTCCTGGCGGTAGCCCGGAGCCTTTTCTCCATCGGGCATCGCGCCTTCGCCGTACTGCCCCCGCACGGCCAGGTTCAGGACCTCATCGGGCGGGATCGGCTTGATGGCGCGGAAAATCTTGCCCTTCTCGTTGCGGATCGCATCGGCGTCGAACGAGACGGGCGGTTCCATGGCGATCAGCGCCATGAGCTGGAACATGTGGTTCGGAACCATGTCGCGCAGCGCGCCCGCTTCCTCGTAGTAACCGCCGCGCGAGCCGACTCCCACTTGCTCGGCGACGGTGATCTGGACGTGGTCTATGTAGCGGCGATTCCAGATCGGTTCGAAGATCGCGTTCGCGAAGCGGAAGACCAAGATGTTCTGAACCGTCTCCTTTCCCAGATAGTGATCGATGCGGTAGATCTGCGATTCGTTCACGACCTCCAGCAACTCGCTGTTGAGTCGGCGCGCCGACTCGAGGTCCCGTCCAAAGGGCTTCTCGACGATCAAACGGCGCCAGTGCCCGGAACCCTCCGCGATCAAGCCGGCCTCGCTCAAGCGACGCGGGATCTCGGTGAAGAAGCTGGGCGGCGTCGACAGATAGAACAGGTAGTTGCCACCGGTTCCGCGCTCCCGATCCAGCTCTTCGAGCACTTCCGATAACTGTTTGTAGGCCTCGGAGTCGTCGAAGCTGCCGGGAACCAGGCGCAGGCGCGGCTCCAACCAATCCCACGTCTCCTGTCGGAACTCGCTTTCCAGTTGTTCGCGGGCTTCTCGCAGCAGCTGCTCGCGAAACGACTGGTCATCCAAACGCCGGGCGAACCCGACGACGGCGAATTCTTCCGGCAACAGCCGGGCCGCCGCGAGATTGTAGAGCGCGGGAATCAGCTTGCGCCGCGTCAGGTCACCGGCAGCGCCGAAGATGACCAGCGCGCACGGGCCCGCCGGGAGAGCGCTCGGGCCAGTTCTGTCGTTCATCGATCAATATCCCCTACTTGGCTTTGGGCGGCTCCGTGTGGCCGCCGAAGCCATGGCGCATCGCGGACAATACCTTCTCAGCGAACGTGTGCTCCTGCCGCGAGCGGAAACGCGTGTACAGCGCGGCGGACAGCACATCCGCCGGGACCCCCTCCTCCACCGCGGTGAGGATCGTCCAACGTCCTTCGCCCGAGTCCTGGACGAAGCCGCTGAACGACGAGAGATCGGGTTCCTTGACGAGCGCCGCAGCGGTCAAATCGAGCAACCAAGATGTGACCACACTGCCACGGCGCCATACCTCGGCGATGTCCTCCAATGCCAGGTCGTAGCGATCCACGCTGCGGAGTAGATCGAAGCCCTCGGCATATGCCTGCATCATGCCGTACTCGATGCCGTTGTGGACCATCTTCACGAAGTGGCCCGATCCGACGGGGCCACAGTGCAGGTAGCCGTGTTCGATCGCGGCGGGACTGCCCTCCCGGCCCGACGTGCGCTCGATCTCCCCGACGCCCGGGCTCAGCGTCTTGAAGATGGGATCGAGGCGCTCGACCGCCGGCCTGGGACCGCCGATCATGAGACAGTAGCCCCGCTCGAGACCCCAGACCCCACCGCTGGTACCGACGTCCACGTAGTCGATCCCCTGCTCGGCTAACGCTTCGGCGCGTCGCAGATCATCCTTGAAGTAAGAGTTGCCGCCGTCGATGATGACGTCGCCGGCCTCGAATCGCTCGCCCAGCGCCGTGACCGTCTGGTCCGTCGGAGCGCCCGCCGGGACCATCACCCACGCCGCACGCGGCTGGGTCAGCTTCTCCGCCAACTCGTCCAGAGACGCGGCGCCGATCGCGCCTTCGCTCTCGAGCTGCCGCACGGCGTCGCTGCTGAGATCGAACACGACGCACTCGTGCCCGTCACGCATTAGCCGCCGCGCCATGTTGGCCCCCATCCGGCCTAGCCCCACCATCCCGATCTGCATCACAACCCTCCGTCCAGTAGCTGACTATGATAGAACTTGGCCCACCAGGCCGCGTAGCTTTTCGAGACCGCCCTGAACGTCGGCGCCCAGGTGCACACGCAAAGCGCGACGGCCGCGCTCGGCCAGTACCTCGAAGTCCCCACGCGCCTGCGCCGCCTTCACGATGCCAAAAGTATAGCTCCGCCCCGGTACGGAGAGGTCGACGGCATCGTCGCAGGTGATCTGCAGAAAAACGCCGCTGTTGGGTCCACCTTTGTAAGCCTGCCCGGTAGAGTGGAGAAAACGCGGGCCGAACCCCAGGCACGTAGCGACTCGGCGGCTCTCCCTGACCCGGTGGCGCAGACGCTGCAGTTCGTCGCGATGCGCCTCGTTCATCTCGATGTAGGCGAGCAGCGCGAAGTAGTCGCCCGGTTCGATGCGCTCGAAATGCGCCCGCAGGTAAGCCGTGAGTGAACGTTCGCTGGCCTCGATGTTTAACGCCTCGGCATACCGCTCGTCGGCGAAGAGCTTGACCCCGTCCTCATCGACCAGGGGAGACTCCTCGGGCAACGCGCCCGTCTTCTCGTATTGGCTGGTCAGCGAACGGGTCGCGACTTTGCTCGCCTCGACATCGGGCTGATTGAAGGGATTGATGCCGAGGACCGATCCGGCCACGGCGGTGGCGAACTCCCAACGGAAGAACTCCTGGCCGAGATCGTAGACATCGGGCATCTCGATACGCACGACCGGCTGACCGGCCGCCTCGAGTTCAGCAACGGCCGAGTCTTGGGCCGCATCCGCGTCGGCCGAAAGGCGTACGTACACGAACACGCGATCGTCACCGTACAGATCGGGCGCGGCCAGCTCCTCACCGTCCACCGGGATGAGCGCGACCCCCTCCTTTCCCGTCGACTCGGCGATCAGTTGCTCGAGCCAGGCGCCAAGATCCCAGATCCGTGGCGACGTGATGAGCGTCACCTTGTCACGACCGCGCCGCCCCAGGGCGCCCAGAACCACCCCGAGCACGGCGCCCGGGTTCTCCCGCACGGGGACCTCGCTGGCGCACGCCTCTACCATCTCGGCCGCGCCCTCCAGGAAACGCTTCAAGTCGAGGCCCATCGCCGCCGCCGGCACCAGACCGAAGTGGGAGAGGGCCGAGTATCGCCCGCCGATGCTGGGCATTCCGTGGAAGACGCGACTGAAACCATCCCGCTCGGCCAGCTGCTCGAGCTTCGAGTCGGGATCGGTGATCGCCACGAAGCGCAAGCCCGCCTCGTCCGCTCCCAACCGCTCCTTCACCCGCTCGTAGAAGTACCGCAGGAAGATGTTGGGCTCCAGCGTCGTGCCCGACTTGCTGGCGACGATGAAGAGGGTGTTCTCCAGGTCGATCTTTTCCTCGAACGTCTTCACCTGGGCCGGATCGGTCGAGTCGACGACGGACAGCTCCGGATAGCCATTGACCCTCCCGAAC
>JASFMO010000011.1:0-22043 GCA_050117535.1 Gemmatimonadales bacterium
CGGAATGGGGCAAGAAAGCCACGCCGCCAGTGCCGTTGATGTGGGTGACGGGCCTGACGACCTGGTGCGTCGACCGGAAGGGCACCGTCACTTCCGCCTGCGACACCTTCGCCGGACGCGAGACCCTGGCCTACGTGGCCACGATAAGGGACGAGGGCGGCGCGGCGATCTCGGGCGCCCAGGTGTTCACCAACATCGTGGATGGAGGGGGCAACGTCATACAATCCCAGCAAGCCTTCGCCGACGCGAACGGCGAGGCGACGTTCACTTGGAAGGTGCCACGCCGCCAAGCGCCGGGTCAGTACTCGATCGTCGTGACGGACGTGATCCAGAGCAGCTACGACTACGATGCCACGAACAGCCTGACGGAAGTCGTCTTCTTCATCCAGTAGACCGCTCGGAGCCGCGAAACCCGAATCGGGTAGGAGGGAGCCTCACGGCTCCCGTCCTCCCACACGACCGGACGTACTCAGCGTATCCGGCGGTTTCTTCTAGCGATGTAACGACGTGTACCTCGCGGTCAGGCTCACGAGTCCCTGATCGATGAACCACTGGATGGACATAGCCTCGGCGGCTGGGGGGCTACCGGCCATGCGCCACCAACCCTTTCCCGACAACGCGAGTATCCAAGCGCGCCACTCCGGCACACCCAGACGCTGCAGAAAATCGGCGATCGGTTTGGCCCGCTTGCGCTGCTTCAGCCTCACACAACGCAGCTTTCGTCGAATCCACTCCTCCAGCCGTTGCAGGTGTGTCCGACATTCCGCGTAACGGTAGTAGGTCACCCACCCGGTCAGGTACGAATTCAACTCCGAGATCATCCGTCCGAGGCTTATGCCACGATTGCGGCGTGTGATCTCGCGGATTCGTCCCTTCACGCGCTTCAGGCTTTCCGGCGCTATGCCCAGCCTGCCATCCCAGAGAATTCGGTGGCCCAGAAACTTGCACTCCCATACGCGCGCCACCGCGCTCTTGGTCCGGTTCACGCGGAGCCGGAGTCTCTTCTCCAGAAACTTCGTCAGCGAGGCCATCACCCGCTCACCCGCCGCCTCAGACCTCACATACACGTTGCAGTCGTCGGCATAACGGCAGAAGCAATGACCCCGTCGCTCCAGCTCCCTGTCCAACTCGTCCAGCAAGAGATTGGCCAGCAAGGGGGAAAGCGGCCCGCCCTGTGGAGTGCCCTGGTGGCGCTCAACGCAAACGCCGTTTCGCATCATCCCCGCCTCTAGGAAGCGGCGTACGACCCTCAGCAGTCGTTTGTCGTCGATCCTTCGGGCTAGACGCGACATCAGCACATCGTGGTTGACCCGGTCAAAGAACTTCTCCAGATCAAGGTCCACGACAATGGCACGCCCTTCCGCTACGTACCCCTGCGCCTGCCTCAACGCCTGATGCGCATTGCGGCCGGGCCGAAATCCGTAGCTCGACTCCGAAAAGGTCGGGTCCAACAGCGGATCCAGCACCTGGAGGATCGCCTGCTGTACAAACCGGTCCACTACCGTCGGGATGCCCAACTGCCGCACCCCTCCGCCTGGCTTGGGGATCTGCACCCCTCGCACCGGCTGCGGCTGGTAGCTGCCGTCCAACAGTGATACGACTAGATCCTCCCTGTGCGCCTCCAACCACGGGCGCCGTTCCATGACGCTCATGCCATCCACGCCCGGCGCACCCCGGTTGGCCTTCACTTTCTTGTAGGCTCGGTTCAGATTCTCAGGCTCGCAGGTCCTTTCCATTAAGGTCGCCGTCAGGGCTCGCTCCCCCTTCGACACCGACGACACTTGCGGCTCCTCAAGCGCAGCAGGTCCGGTTCCGCCTTCCCCGCTCGCGATGGGGCGCACGACCGTTCCCTGCCCCTCGAAGAGGTCCAGTTGGTCGTCCGTGCCTCGCTGCCGCTCCATGTCCGTCGAGTCGTCCGGTCTGCTCCCTGCACCAGAAGATTCGGCCCTTCCTCGGATGACTCCCCGAGTACTATGGCCTCGGCTGACTTCTCCACGCCCCTCCCACAGCGTCGCCGCTGCGGTAGTCCAGATCGTCTGGACAGATGTGGAGATCTCCCAGGGTAAGTCAGGCCTCTTTCCCGCGGGCCCCGCCGGATTTACCTGCGCGCGCGTCCGGATAACTATCGGGCTTCCCCGTCCACAGCCGGGTTACCCCGCCGCGCCGGCCTTCTATCCGATTCCTGTTCGTCGAGTCCGCGTTTCGCCTCCGGCTTCCTTCAGATCCCACCTCACGATGGGCACCCTTGCCTTTGGCTTTCCGGTTCCGGTTACCACGGCCCGTTGAGGACTTCCACCTCAGAGACATGACATGCCTGGCACACTGCGAAGAGGCCCCGCTGATCGCGGGGCCTCTCTATTCCTACTGACGCAGAGCGCCAGGTCGCGCGCCAACGCCTCTAGTTCAGCGCTTCGGGCTGGCTATCGATATCCGACGCATCCTGCACCAGCACCTCGTGCTCCGGGGCCGGCACCTCGGGCCCGCCGTCGACGACCAGCTTGCCTTCTTTCAAGACCGCGCCCTCGAGCGCCACCGCCAGCACCTCGTGCAGCGTCTCGACGAAGTGGAAGCGCAGCTGGCACGCGACCTCTTCCGGTATGTCCTCGATGTCGCGCTCGTTCTCCTTGGGCAGGATGATCTCGTTGATGCCGGCCCGGCAGGCGCCCAGCACCTTCTCCTTCACGCCGCCGATGGGCAGCACGCGCCCGGTCAGCGTCAGCTCGCCGGTCATCGCCAGGTCGTTACGGATCGGTACATCAGAGAGGGCGCTGACCAGCGCGGTGGCCATGGTGATGCCCGCCGAAGGCCCTTCCTTCGGCACGGCGCCCGCCGGCACGTGCACGTGCACGTCCACGTCCTTGAAGCGCTCTTCCGCGACGCCCAGCTCCTTGTGGTGCGTGGTGGCGTAGGTGAGTCCCGCCCGCGCGCTCTCCTTCATCACATCGCCCAACTGGCCGGTCAGCACCAGCTGACCCTTGCCCGGGAAGATGCTCGCCTCGACAAAGATGATGTCGCCGCCCACCTGCGTGTACGTCATGCCGGTGGCGACGCCCACCTGCGGCTCGGGCAACATCTTCTCCGGGTGCGCCCGCGGCTTGCCCAGCAGATCGCGTAGCTTGTCGCGATCGACCATGATCTTTTCGGCCTTGCCCTCGGCGATCTCGCGCGTCGCCTTGCGCGCCAGGCTGCCCAGCTCGCGCTCCAACTGCCGGACGCCCGCCTCGCGCGTCCACTCCTGGATCACGCCGGCCAGCGCCTCGTCGGTGACTTCGATTTGCTCTGCATCCAGACCGGCCGCCTCGCGCTGGCGCGGCAACAGATACCGCTTGGCGATCTCCAGCTTCTCCTGCTCGGTGTAGCCGCTGAACATCGTCTCTTCCATGCGATCGTACAGCGGCGCCGGCACCTGATGGCCGAAGTTGGCGGTGCAGACGAACAGCACCTCGGACAGGTCGAAGCCCACGCCCAGGTAGTGGTCGGTGAAGCTGTAGTTCTGCGCCGGGTCCAGGACTTCCAATAGCGCCGCCGACGGGTCGCCCTGGAAGGACACGCCCAGCTTGTCCACCTCATCCAGCAAGAAGACGGGGTTCTTCGTGCCCGCCCGCTTCATGCCCTGGATGACGCGGCCCGGCATGGCACCGACGTAGGTTCGCCGGTGGCCGCGGATGTCGGCTTCGTCGCGGGCACCGCCCAGCGAGACGCGGACGTACTTGCGGCCCAGGGCCCGGGCGATGGACTTGGCTACCGATGTCTTACCGGTTCCCGGCGGTCCGAGGAACAGCAAGATGGGTCCCGCGGCCATGGCCTTCGCCCGCTCTTCCTTATCCTCCGCGCGCTCGCCCCGCATCTTGCCCACGGCCAGGAACTCGAGTATCCGCTCCTTCACATCCTGCAGGCCGTAGTGATCCTCGTCCAGAATGCGACGCGCCTCCTCGATGTCCAGCCGGTCGTCGGATCGCTCGTTCCACGGCAGGTCGGCGATCCACTCCAAGTAGGTGCGGATGACCTGAGCCTCCGCCGACTCGCGGTTGACCCGCTCCAGACGGCGCAGCTCGCGGTCGACCTCCTCCCGCGCCTCCTCCGGCAGCTCGAGCGCCAGCAGCCGTTCGCGCAGCTCCTCGATCTCCGCGTCGGTGTCCTCCTCGCCCAACTCCTTGCGGATCGCCTTCAGCTGCTCGCGCAGGTAGATCTCGCGCTGCCGCTCGCCCAGTTCCTCCTGGACGCGCGAGCGGATGTTCTCCTGCGCCTCGAGCGTGGCGATCTGCCGGTAGAGGTGCACCAGGATGCGCCGCAGGCGGAGCTCGACCGACGTCACCTCGAGCAGCTCCTGCTTGTCGGCCGGGCCCAGCTCCATGTAGTACGCCACGTGGTCGGAAAGCGCGCCGGGCTCTTCCACCGCGCGGATGAAACGCTCGATGATCTCCTCCGGAACGCCCCGGTGGCGGCCTAACTCGGCCGCTCGCTCGCTGACCTCGCGGAATAGCCCCTGGAACGCCGCGTCCTCGGGATTGACCGGGCCCTGGTCCATCAGCGGCGTTACCACAGCCGCCAGGTACCCGCCTTCACTCTCTTCGTAATGGAGGGCGGTGGCTCGTCCCTCGCCCTCCAGCAGAAGCTGCAGGCCGCCGGGGAACCGCTGGACCTGCGCGATCCGGCAGATCACCCCGATGTTGTAGAGCACGTCGGAGCTGGGTTCGTCCACGTTCTCGCGCTGGGCGACGGCGAAGATACGCTTACCCTCCCCCTCCGCCTCCAGCGCCTTGTCGATGGCCCGAAGCGTCTTGTCCCGGCCCGCGACGATCGGGGCGGTCACCCCGGGAAAGACCACCGTCTCGCGGAGCGGCAGCACGGGTAAATCGATTCTCTCGCTCATAGGCTCTTCTCTATCTTCAGGAACCACTTTTCTCTTCTTTCGTCAGAAGTAACGATGGCCACCTGGCTGAGGGTCCCGGCTGAAGCTCCGGTGCCCTACACGAAGCTAGATGGTTGGATCCATTTACGCACCGTCTGTGCCAGCCAATCCGCGCCAGGCTGGCATGATACCGCCGTTCTCCGGGCCTAATCGGAGGCCCGACTGCCAGCTCGGCAGCCGTTTGTCGCCAGTCTTGCGGCGCCGTGCTATGTTGCCGGCATGCGCGTCACGGTCACGGGAGCGACGGGAACGATAGGGCTGGCCTGCGTTCATGCGGCCATCCGGGCCGGTCACCAGGTACGCGCCTTCGTGCGGCGGTCCTCCGAGTTTCGCCGCCTTTGCCGCGACGAGCGAGCGGAGGCCGTCGAGGGCGACATCCTGGACCGCGCCGCGACCGGCGCCGCGCTGGAAGGCAGCGATGCCGTCATCCACTGCATCGACTTCCCTCCGCAGCACTACGAGCGGAACTGGGACGCGGTACGCCATGCTCTCGAGGGCCTCGGCTCGCGGCGCCAGTTCATCTACCCGGGCAACGCCTGGGTCTACAGGCCGAGCCCGAACGAGCGCGTCGGACCCGACAGCGCCAAGAACGCTCAAACCGAGTTGGGCGGGGTGCGGGCGGACCTGGAAAAGGCGGTGACCGCCGAAGGCGGGACGGTGGTTCACCTACCGGACGTCTACGGGCCCGGCGTCCTGAAGGGACCCCTGCATGCCCTGTTCGCTCGAACGCTGGCCGGGCGCACCGCCCGCTTCCCCGGCCATCCGGACCGGCCGCGCGAGTTCCTGTACATCGAGGATGCGGCGCGGGCGTTGGTCGCGCCGCTCGGGAAGAGGCAGTCCCTCGGCGTCGACTACACCGCCCCGGGCCCCGCACCGATTACGCCCCGAGAATTCGCCACACTGGCCTTCAAGGCGGCCGGCCTGCCGCCCCGCCTCCGGCGCACATCACTCCGTTGGCTCCGGACGACCGCCCTGCTGGACCCCGCGCGGCGGGCCGCGCGAGAGCTACTGTATCTGTACGAGCGACCGGTCCTATTCGATGGGACTCGGCTGCGCCACGACCTGGGGTGGTCACCCGAGGTCGAGTACGCGGAAGGCGTGCGGCGGACCGTCCGCTGGCTGCGCGAGACGGGCTACACGGCGGCCAGCGCCTGATCCAGATCCGCGATCAGATCCTCGTAGTGCTCCACGCCGATGGATAGCCGGACCAGGGCCGGCGTGATGCCCATGCGCGGTTGGTCCGTAACCGGCACGTCGGCGTGGGTCATGGTCGCGGGATGCTGAGCCAGCGACTCCGTGCCGCCCAGGCTGACGGCCAGATGGATGAGCTCGAGCGCGTTGAGGAAACGGAACGCCTCGGCCTCACCGCCGTGCACCTCGAAGGCCACCATGGCGCCCGGCGCCACACATTGCCGGCGGTAGATCTCGTATTGCGGGTCATCTTCCTGGATGTGGCCGAGGTAGTGAACGTGATCGACCTTGGGATGATCGGCCAGGAAGTCGGCCACGTAGCGCGCGTTCTTCATCTGCGAGGTCATCCGCAGCTTCAGCGTCTCCAAGCTGCGCATGATCAGCCATCCGGTCCACGGGCCGGAGGCCGTGCCCAGGAACGTGCGGGTCTGCAAGATGCGCCCGACTAGCTCCTCCGAGCCGAGCACGGCGCCAGCGATCAGGTCGCTGTGGCCGCCGATGAACTTGGTGGCCGAGTACACGACCAGATCGGCCCCCAACTCGAGCGGATGCTGGAAGAGCGGGCCCAAGAAGGTGTTGTCCACCGCGAGCACCGGCTTGCGGTCGCCCCTCGCGCAGCGGCGCGCCACTTCGGCGCAGTGCGCGATGTCGACCAGACCGTTGGTCGGATTGGCCGGCGTCTCGATGAAGATCATGCCCAGCCGGTCGGCCACCTTCTTATCGCTCACCAGCTTCTCCAGCTCGGCCTGCGCATTGCGACCGGCGGTGAAGCCCAAAACTTCGATGCCGAATTCCGGAAGCACGTGACAGAAGAGGTACTCCGTTCCGCCGTAGAGCGGGTCGCTGTGAATCAGGACGTCACCCGGCCTCAGGAACGTGAGCACCGCCGTGGCGATGGCCGCCATGCCGCTGGTGTGGACCGCGGCCGCATCCGCGCCATCCCAAAGGGCCAACCGGTCCTCTAGGATCTCGAGGTCCGGGTTGTTGAGACGGCTGTAGATCAGTCCCGGCGTCTCGGCAGGCCCCCCTTCGCGCAGTCCGTAGGCCAGCTCGAAGAAGGCCTTGCCCTCCTCGGCGGTCTTGAACACGAACGTCGATGTCTGGAAAATCGGGCACTTGATCGAGCCTTCCGACCATTCCGGCCGATAGCCGTAGCCCATCATCAAACTCTCGGGCCGGAGCTCGTGACCCTGGATCTCCCGCCGAGTGTATTCTCTCTTCTTCCGCACCATCGTCGCCTCCAACGGATTTACGCGCCAAGCCGGGGCTCCGTAATCTTAACGCCTCGGGGCCCCTCCTGGTAAGCGGCGGCGGCCGTGCGCGCTGCCGCCCAAGGGGACCCGCGGGCGATGCCTGGTGTATCCCAATCCACGTCCTTGATTTGGCCGACCGGGCCCCCTACCCTTGTGCTGCCTATGGAAGCGTCGAAGACCTACTTTCGCACCGGCCTGGGCCTGAAGAAGGCCGTGCTGCCCGTCCTCGAAGGCGAGTACCACTCCCGCCTCGTCGACTGGCTCAAGGGCAAGGGCTATCGAGCTACGGCGGACGGGCTAACGATCCGCCTGGCGGAAGAGTTCGGCTATTGTTACGGCGTGGACCGCGCCGTGCAATACGCCTACGAGGCCCGCCACAAGTTCCCCGATCGCAAGCTATTCCTGCTGGGCGAGATCATCCACAACCCGCACGTAAACGAGCGGATGCGGGAGATGGGGATCGAATTCCTGATGCCCGGCGAGGGCGGCCGTTTCGACTTCAGCGGAGTGACGTCCGCCGACGTCGTGATCATCCCGGCCTTCGGCGTCACGCTGCACGACTTCGAGGAACTGCGCGAGATCGGCTGCCTGCTGGTGGACACGACGTGCGGTTCGGTGCTCAACGTGTGGAAGCGCGTGGAGAGCTACGCCCGCGACGGCTACACGGCGATCATCCATGGCAAATTCTTCCATGAGGAAAGCAAGGCCACGGCCTCGCAGGCCAGCCGCTACGGCGGCGCCTACTTGATCGTCAAAGACCTGGACGAGGCGCGGGCGGTGGGCGACTACATCGCGCACGGTGGGGACCGTGACAGCTTCCTCGCCCGCTTCGGCCACGCTTGCTCTGAGGGCTTCGATCCCGATCGCGACCTTTTGAAGGTGGGCGTGGCGAACCAGACAACCATGCTGGCCTCCGAAACGGTCGAGATCGCGGAAGAGTTCCGGCGGGCGATGACCGAGCGTTACGGCGCCGAAGCGCTGGGCGAGCATTACCGGCACTTCGACACCCTCTGCAGCGCCACGCAGGACCGTCAGGACGCGGTGCTGAAGCTGATGCAATCGCCGCCGGACATCATGATCGTCATCGGCGGCTACAACTCCAGCAACACCAATCACTTAGCCCAGATGTGCGCACAGCACACCCGCACCTACCACCTGGAGGACGCCACGTGTATCGACCCCGAACGTCGGACCATCAGCTACAAGGTCGTGGGCACCGATCGCGTGGTGCAGGACGAGGATTGGTTGCCGGCCGGCGATGTCGAGATCGGGATCACCGCCGGCGCCTCGACGCCGAACAACAAGATCGGCGACACCCTGGAGCGAATCCTGGCCACGCGGGGAATCGAGCCGGCCGCGTTGCTGGGCGAGGCCCAGAGGCCGGCATGAGCCGCTCCGCGCCCCGAGTGGGAGGTCCGTGCTCCCGTCCGCTTCGCCCTCGAGCCGGCGGCCTGTTCTCGGTGCTCATCCTGATTCTAGCGCCGCTGTTCCCGCCCACGCTCCTGGCCCAGGCGGGTGATCAGGACCGGAGCCCGCGCCTGGAGATCGAGCTGGAGGGCGGCCCCGTCTGGCAGACGCGAAACGACGTACGCATCCCCAATGAGGGGGGCACGAAGTTCTCGCTCGTCGATCTCATCGGCAGCGGACCGTTCGCGTCGGTTCGCCTCGAGGCGGCCTACAACATCAGCCGCCGGCACGGTCTGCGACTCGTCCTCGCGCCGCTCACGATATCGGGTACGGGAACGCTGGACGAGCCGGTCGAGTTCGCCGGCGCGAGCTTCGCCGCGGGGATCCCGACGGAAGGGCGCTACCGCTTCAACTCCTACCGTCTGACCTACCGCTACCGCTTCCACGACGGACGAAAGTGGCGCTGGCATATCGGTTTCACCGCCAAGATCCGCGATGCGAAGGTCGCTCTGCAACAGGAGGGCGCCAGCGCCAGCGACAGCAACGTTGGGCCCGTCCCGCTGATCCACCTGGCCGGGCAGGTGCGCCTGGGTCCGCGCTGGCGCATCAGCGGCGACCTGGATGCGCTGGGCGCGCCCCAGGGCCGCGCCGAGGACCTGGCGCTAAAGGTGAGATACGACCCGACCGAGCGTTGGAGCCTAGCGCTGGGTTACCGAACGCTGGAGGGTGGCGCCGACAGCGACACCGTGTACACGTTCGCCTGGCTCCACTACGTTGTCGCGTCGGTGGCGCTGCGCCTGTAGTCCGTGCACAATGTGTACACATCGCTGTCGATGTTGCGGTTACGGCCTCCTGGACGGTTTGTGTTTGGCGTCAGAACAAGCGACGTGCTAGCGTCCAGGAGGCTGACACCAGGCCAAGTTCACCTCGAACCTGCCGAAGACCGGCCGGATGAGGAGCGGACCCGATACAGCGCTTGGCCTAGCCCAATGACGATGGCGTCCACCGCCTGGCGCTGTCCGTCCGGATTTCGGAACGCCTTCCGAACCCCTCCGTCGACCCCCTTGGCCTCCAGCTGAATCCTCACCGTCGTTGCCAGGGCTCCGCTCAGCGGGGCCAGCTCGCGATCGGCGTCCAAGGCCGTCAGCAGTGAGTCCACGGTCAGGATGGCGGCGAGATCGGTCAGCCGGATGTCGAGCCGGTCCTGCATCCGCGGCAGACCCTCCATTTCGACCCGCGCCGTGTCGGTCACGGCGTCTTGTAGCCGGGCACGGAAGTTCATGTACTCGGGCGGAACCGGCGCCCGCTGGATGGGGCAGGCCAACGTCGCCACGGCGCCGGCGACCGCCACCCACGGCAGAGCTTTGACTTTCCGATCCATCGAGCCTCACGCGAATCCTTCACCAGACCCAGGGCAGCGAAGCCACGGCTCATTCTCGCGATCGGCGGGATGGACCGCAACGCTTGGGACCCGCTCGACGCCAACGGCGGCCCACTGGCCTCCCACCCGCTCGGTTGCTCCCTGGGTACGGGTCATCTAGCTTCGCCGGCGATGAGCGAATCGCCGATCAGCCGCGCCCCGTCTGCCTCCGAGCTACCTCCGGGTTACCGCCGGGCACGGATCGGTCGCGCCATTGTCGTTGCCCAGCCGGCCGCTTTCCCATTCGTCGAGGCGGCGATCGCCCAATTCGGTACCGTCTACGATTACGCGGCCCGCCACCCGGAGACCGAGGCGATCCCGGGCCGCTCGACGGTATTCGTGGTGCCCGGACCGGGCGCGGAGCGTTGGCTGGTGCGCCGACTGACGCACGGCGGTCTGCTCGCCCCGCTGACCCGCGACCGCTTCCTGCGCTTCGGCCGGCCGCGCCCATTCAACGAGCTCTGGCTATCGCACCGGTTTCGCGAGCTGAAGATCGCGACGCCACGCGTCGTCGCTGCGGCGGTCTACCCCAGCGGCCCGGTTTACCGCGGCGAGGTCGCGCGCGACTACATCGCCGACGGCGACGATCTGGCCGCCTGCCTCTTCGCGGACGACCGGTTCACGGATGATTACCGGCGCGAGGCCATGGCCGCCGCCGGGCGATTGCTGTGCTCGCTGTTCGAGGCGGGCGTGGTTCACCGCGATCTGAACCTCAGAAACGTGCTCGTCAGGCGCAGCGGGGGTGTTGGGGAGGCGGAGAGGCTCGACGCGGCGATACTCGACATCGAGAAGTGCAGCCTCCGACGTTCGCTCTCGGAAGGGCAGCGGCGCCGCATGATCGAGCGGTTCCGCCGCTCCGCCCGGCGTTTCGAGGAACGCACCCGGCGTCGGGTCGACCCAGCCGAGTGGCAGGCTTTTCACGCCGCTTTGGACTTGAAGCGGCCCTGATACCTTCCGTCCGGGCCAGCGGCCGGTGCCACCGCTGGATTGATCGGTAGCGCCGACTACGCGAGGCGGCCCCTCACCTGCTCGGCGCTGAGACCGTCCACCTCCACCACTTTATCGCGGCCCCGCTCGCCTTGAACGATGCGGACCGCCGACTTGGAGACGCTCAGCTTCTTGGCCAGGAACGAAATCAGCTCGGCGTTCGCCGCGCCCTCGACGGGCGGCGCCGCCAGCCGCACCCGCACGGCCTCGCCGTGAGCGCCGGCCAACTCGGTGCGAGAAGCGCGCGGCTGGGCGCGCACGGCAAAGCGGGCCGAATCCCCACGGTCTTCCACGCGGAACATCGTCGCCGCCAACCCGGGGTTATTGCACGCGCCGGACCTTGCGGCGCAAGAAGTCCATCATGATGTACTGGCCCAGCGTGACCGTCGACGTGAAATAGGCCTTGCCGCGGCACAGCTCCGACACCTTCTTGACGAACTCGACCAGAGCGTAGTCCTGAGCCAGCATGAACGTGTTGATCTGGATGCCCGACCGGCGGCACATCGCCACCTCCCGGTACGTCTCCTTCAGGATCGCCGGGTCGAGGCCCAACGAGTTCTTGTAGATCCGCCCCGGCGCGACGGTCATGGCGGACGGCTTGCCGTCCGTGATCATGATGATCTGGCGCATGTCCGTCTTCTGTGCCAGCAGGATGCGCCGCGCCAGCCGCAGCCCTTCGGAGGTGTTCGTGTGATAGGGCCCCACCTGCGCCCGCGCCAGCCGAGCCAGCGGGATCTCCTCCGCGCTGTCGTGGAACAGCACGACGCGCAACGTATCGCCCGGATACTGCGTTCGAATAAGGTGGGCCAGCGCCAGCGCCACCTTCTTGGCCGGCGTGAAGCGGTCCTCGCCGTACAGGATCATCGAGTGCGAGCAGTCGAGCATCAGCACCGTCGCGCAGGAGGAACGATACTCGGCCTGATGGACGTGCAGGTCGCCATACTCTAGTTCGATCGGCACGCCCAACCCCTGCCGCTCGATCGCCTTCTTCAAGGTGGCCGGGACGTCCAGGTTCAGGGTATCGCCGAACTCGTACGGCTTGGATGACGCCTCGGCTTCGACGCCCGTCGACAGCTCGGCGGTGTCGTGCGCCCCGAAGCTCGACTTGCCGACCGCGCCCAGCAGGTGCTTCAACGTCTTGTAGCCGAGGAAGTCGAGGCCCTTCTGGGTCAGATTGAACTGGACCGAGCGCGCCGCGCCCTTGCCCACGCTCCCCGGGCCCGTCACCGGCTGCCCTTCACCCGGCATCTGGGGCACCTGATCGGTCGCCAGGTAGCCCTCCTCGATCAACTGTCGCACGATGTCGTCGAGCAGATCGGCCAGCTGGCGCGCGCCCTCGGCGTTCGGGTCTTCGGCCAGCGCCTGCAGCATCTCCGGCGTGACCTGACCCATCTCGAGCAGCTTCTGCAAGATCGCCTCTTTCAGCGCCTCGAGACTGTCCTGCCGCTCGTCGTCACCGAATTCGCCCCAGAAGGGGTGATAGTGGGGACCGCCGGCGAAGCCGCTCTGTAGCAGGAAGTCGGCCAGTTGGTCCAACAGCTCCTGCAGGTTCAGCGACTCGAGGAAGTGGCCGGTATACTTGGTGTAGGTCGTGAATCTCATAGCGATCTGTTACACCACGTTTTGCCCGGTGTTGCGCGCCAAGCTAGCTTGTTGGGTCAGCGCATGACAACTTGGACGTGACGATTGTCAAACAGCCGACCCGACCCGAGGGATCCCATGGCTAAGGTGCGAGACATAGCCTTCCGGGCACGAGAGATCGCCCTGATGGTTCTGACGGCGGGCATCGTCTTCTTCGCCTGGCAGAACCTGCGCTCGGAGGAGATCTCCTTCTTCTTCTGGGATTTCCAGGTTCCCGTCGCTCTGATCGCCCTGGTTCCGATGCTGATCGGCTTGGTCGTGGGCTCGGCGGGCACCGCGATCATGCTGCGCCGCCGGTCACGCCGTGCCCGCCAGAAGGCCGAGGCGGAGGCGGAGCCGGCGATGCTCGAGCCGCCCGATCAGGTCCTGGGCGCCCCGATCAAGGACGAAGAAGAGATACCGACTTGACGAACGCCGCCATGTCCGACGAGAGCCGCCTTCTGGGCTTCTGCAAGATGGAGGGGGCGGGCAACGACTTCATCCTGATCAACGCCGCCCGCTACCCCGACATACCCGATCTGGGCAGACTAGCGCACGACGTCTGCGCGCGTCGGACTTCGGTTGGCGCCGACGGTCTCATCGTCGTCGGGCCCAGTCAAAGGCCCGACGCCAGCGTTCGGGTCCGTTTCTGGAACCCGGACGGCCACGAGACGGCTACGTGCGGCAACGGGACGCGCTGTGCGGCGCGGTTCGCGGTGCTAGAGGGGCTAGCGCCCGACCGGATGCTGATCGAGACGCTGGGCGGCGACATCGAGGCCCGGGTCGCGGGCGAGACGGTAACGCTGGGATTCCGCACCGTGCCCACCCTGGCTCTCGACATCACGGTGACCGGAGCCGACGGCTCCGTGACTGGACATCGAGCCGAGATTGGGATCCCGCACCTGGTGATCCCCGTGGAAGTCCTCCCGGACGGGCCCATCGAGCCGATGTGCCAGCCGCTCCGTCACGCGCGCGAGTTGGGCCCCGAAGGCGCCAACGTGAACCTGGCTCAGGTCGTCGACCGCCACCGTATCCGGCTGCGCACCTACGAGCGCGGCGTCGAGGCCGAGACGCTGGCCTGTGGCAGCGGGTCGCTCAGTAGCGCGATGGCGTTGTGCGGCGCCGGTCTAGTCGATTCGCCGGTCGCGGTCGAGACGCGCAGCGGCGATCTGCTCAGCGTCCGGTTCGAGCGTGAGCCCGACGGCCGGTTCACGCGGCCCGAGTTGGAGGGGCCCGCCCGGGTCGTCTACTGGGCCCACCTGGGGGACCTAGGTCCGGCGGCTTGAGCAATCGCGGCGATGGGGGGTGGTCGCGCTCGAGCGCGATCCGGATTCGCCGGCGGCTGTTGGCCTGGTACGATGCCCACCGTCGGGACTTGCCCTGGCGTCGCACCCACGATCCCTACCGGATCTGGGTGGCGGAGGTGATGCTGGTCCAGACACAGGTCGACACCGTCATCCCCTACTACGAGCGCTTTCTCGAGCGTTTTCCCGACCTCGAGTCGCTGGCCGCGGCCGACCTGGATTCGGTGCTCAAGACCTGGGAAGGGCTGGGCTATTACGCTCGGGCTCGGAATCACCACAAGGCAGCAACCATCGTCCTGAGCGACCATGCGGGACAGCTGCCGCGCGACGCCGAGGGCCTGCGAGCCCTGCCCGGCATCGGCGCTTACGTCGCCGCCGCCGTCTCCTCCATCGCCTTCGGCGAGCCGGCCCTCGCCATCGACGGCAACGTGCGACGCGTCCTGAGCCGCCTGCTGGACCTGCCGGCGCCGACGGACTCGCGGTTACGCGCTGTCGCTCAGGGGCTGGTGGGCGAGCGGCCGGCCGACGTCAATCAGGCTCTGATGGATCTAGGAGCGCGCCTCTGCAAGCCACGGGCGCCGCGCTGCCCGGACTGCCCACTGGGGCGAAGCTGCCGGGCCCGGAGACACGGTACGATCGACCAACGCCCGGGCCGCCGCCCCAGCCGCGATCGCCCCCACCACGACATCGCCGTCGGCGTCATCTGGCGCGATGACCGCATCCTGATCGCGAAACGGCCACCCGAGGGCCTGCTGGGCGGCCTGTGGGAGTTCCCAGGCGGCAAACCCGAGCCTGGCGAGTCGCTGGAGGCGGCGGTGGTGCGCGAGATCGGCGAGGAACTCGATATCGAGGTCGAGCCCGGCGCGAAGATCGCGGCGGTCGATCACGCGTACAGTCATTTCGCGATCACCCTGCACGCCTACCACTGCCGCTACCGCACCGGCACCCCGCGGCCCATCGGCTGTCAGGAATTCGCCTGGGTCAAGCCCGACGAGCTGGATCGCTATGCCTTTCCTGCCGCCAACCGGCGCGTCCTCGAGCGGCTGAGAGCTGGCGCCGGCTGAAGCCTCGCTAGGCCTCGCCGTCCCGGCTGTCCCGCTTCATCGCTAAGTGCGTAGAGATCCCGACGCGCGCACGAATGGCGCCCTGCTCGATGACCTCGTTCAGTCGCGCGTCGTTGGATTCTTTGGAGGACTGTGAGGCCGACGGGTGCCAGAGATGCAGAACGGGAACAGCGTGCCGCCCCTCCTTTCGATACACGCCCGCGTTGATCAGGCGGACCACGAAGTCCGAGTCCTCGCGTCCCCAGCCGGTATAGGATTCATCAAAACCGTCGACGCGCATGAAGTCTTCGCGCCACGCGGCAATATTACATCCCCTCGCACCTTCCCATCGTTTCGGACGTCGCTTCCGGAACGCTTCGGTTCTAAACCGGGCGAGCGGCGCCGGGCCACCCGCGTACCCCTGGAGGCTGGCGACGGCCCAACGCAGAAGGGGCCAGTCCGCGACAACCAGGTCCTCGCGCAATACGCGGTCGGTAAGTTCCCTGCGCAAGCTCACGCGCGTGCCGCGCACCCACCAGCCGGGCTCGGCAAGTCGTCGGTGGGCTTCCACGAAGTCCCTCAGCGGAATGCAGTCCCCATCCAGGAAGATGAGGTAGTCACCCTCAGACTCCAGGACGGCGAGGTTCCGAATTCGTGCCAACTGGAAGCCCTTGTCTTCCTGCCAGACGTGCTTCAACGGATAGCCGACTCGCTCTGTCAGACGGGCCATCATGTCCGCTGTGTCCCGAGACGAGCCATCGTCAGCGACCACGACTTCGAAGGCATCGACGCTTTGCCGATCGAGATCGAGCAGGACACGGCGCAACGCGTCCGGCCTGTTGTACGTCGCCAGAATGACCGAAGTGAGGCCTGTGGAAACCTTGTGGGTTGTCATTGGCCAGGAATATTGGAGCCGCGATGCGTGCCCGTCCACCCCGGCCTCTGGGTCAAGGGTCCTCTCCGGAGACTCAACGTTCGCGCGTGATCGCTGTTTCCGATACCGGCTGATAGGCCGGGTTCGCCTCGCTCGGCACGACGGCCCCCACCGTCGCCCGCCAGGCTACCATCGTCTCGTGCAGCCGCGCCGCCACTTCGGGCAGCGAATCGACGAGATTGACCTGCTCGCCGATGTCCGCTCGCAGATCGTACAGCTCGAGGGCGCCGGTCTCGAAGAACTCCATCAGCTTGTAGTCACCGATGCGCACGGCCGCCGCGGGAGCCGTGCGGAAGGGACCGGGCGTGCTACGATCGGCTTCGAGATAGGCGGGGAAATGCCAGAACAGCGGCCGCTCGGGCAGACGGCCCTCCCCCGTCAGCAGCGCCAGCAGGCTCAGTCCATCCCACGCCTCGCCTTCGAAGCGGCCACCGGCCATCTCGAGGAACGTCGGGTACAGGTCGGTCCCGATGACGGGCTGGTTGATCGTCCGACCCGGCGGAATCATGCCCGGCCAATAGGCGACGAGCGGCACTCGTAGGCCACCCTCATACAGCATCCCCTTCGAGCCTCTCAACGGCGCCATCGAGGTGGCGGGGCCGTACCCTCCGTTGTCTGAGAAGAACACGACCGCCGTGCGCTCGGCGAGGCCCAGGTCCGCCAGCTTACCTACGATTCGGCCGACGCTTTCGTCGACGCTCTCGATCATGGCTGCGTAGACGGGATCACTGTGCTCGGGCGTACTCGACTTCCCCGCGTACTTATCGACGAGCCGCTGCTTGGCCTGCAGCGGCGTGTGGACCGCGTAGTGGGCCAAGTGAAGAAAGAACGGTCGCTCGCGATGTTGCTCGATGAACCTGAGGGCCTCGTCGGTCAAGCGGTCGGTCAGATACTCACCGGGCTCGCCTTCACCGGGCAAATGCTGCAGTTGGTTCTGCCACCGCTTGTAGGGGTAGAAGTAGCCGGGCGGGTGGCCGCGCTGATCCCCCGCGATGTTCAAGTCGAACCCGTGATCGGTGGGCAACGACCCCACACCCCCCAGATGCCACTTGCCAACGTGGGCCGTCGCGTAGCCCAACGAGCGAAACGCCTCGGCCAGCGTGGCGAAGGTCGTGTCGAGTGCCGTTCGATTGGAGGCGGGGATCAACGCTCGCCGGGTGGCATCGCCGCGCTCGGGGTCGCCGACGGTGTAGATCCCGTGTCGCGGTGGATACAGGCCCGTGAGCAGCGAGGCGCGACTGGGCGCGCAGTTCGGGGCATTGGCGTAGGCCGCCGTGAACGCGGCGCCGCCGTCCGCCAAGCGGTCGATGTTCGGCGTCTCGTAGTAGCGGCTTCCCATGAAACCGACGTCGCGCCAGCCCAGATCGTCGACGACGATGAGGACGATGTTCGTCCGTCTCGGTCCCGCCCCACACGCGACGATTCCGGCAGCCGC
The DNA here is from genome assembly GCA_050117535.1 of Gemmatimonadales bacterium. Classification (GTDB taxonomy): domain Bacteria; phylum Gemmatimonadota; class Gemmatimonadetes; order Palauibacterales; family KS3-K002; genus JASFMO01. The sequence continues at coordinate 17,507 of JASFMO010000011.1, forward strand.
GACGATCACCGCCAGCCGGCTGGGCCAGCCGAGCGAGGCGCGACGCGGGCGCACTCGCATCAGGCCCCGCGTAGGCTCTTCCCCAACGCGGCGCCGAAGATGACCAGGAGTGGCGCCGTCCACATGCCGGGGTAGTAGCTCCATTCGATCAGCGGGATCATCAGGTGGCCCGCCCCGTTGAGGATCTCGATGATGGCGAGAAATTTCGCCAGCTTCAGCGCCCAGCGGCGGCCGTGCGCGACGGACGGGATCATCGCCGCCAGCAAGAGGAGAAGCGCCACATGCAGGAGCACGAAGAATTCGGGCGCCAAGGAATAGAGAGGGAAGCCCTGGTGAAAGCCGCCGATGTAATCCTCGAAGACGTGAAAGAACTGCGCGACGACCAGGCCTGGATACAGGTGGCGACCCGGGCTCAGGTGGTGGTGATGAACGGTCAGATCTCTTTGGGCCACTCCACGCCTCCGAAGCCCTCACCCGACGATCGTCGTGGCCGCTCTTTGCGGCGCCGGTAGGCACCGCCCTCGCTCCGGCTGATCTTCCGCTTGGCCACGAGCCCCTCGAGCAAGACCTCACTCGCGACGACCAGCGCCGCCGTCTCGCTGACGTCCGCCGGGTCGGCGGCCGTCCGCGCCAACTCCACGAGGCCCGGCACGGTCGCGAACCCTTTCAGACAGGCGTCCGGACTCGAGAACTCGGAGACCTGAAGAGCGCCGCCGTTGTCGAAGTACTCGACGATCGGCATCGCGTCCTCCTCGACGTAGTACTCGTCGAAGGTCGCGCCGGCCGCCCGCGAAATCAGGTCGAGCGCGATCTTGCCACCTCCCTCGAGCTCGCCCTCGTACTCGAGCTCCAGCTTCCCGGTGATGGCGGGCAGCGCCGCATAGACGTCCACCACCCGCGGAACCACGACCGCTTCCTTGTTCGTTATGGCGCGTCGCTCGGCGTTCGACACGACGCTCTCGAGCACCGAGATCGGCAGACGCTGCGAGACGCCGGACCGCCGATCGACACGCTGGTCCTCTCGTGCTTCGAAGGCGATGCGCTCGACGACCTCCTTGATCAGTCGGGGGACCTCCACCACCAGGCCGTCGCGCCGGGTCCAAGCTTCCTGCTCGGTGATCGCGACCCCGTGCTCCAGATCCCGCGGATAGTGGGTCATGACTTCCGCCCCGATTCGGTCCTTCAGCGGCGTGATGATCTTGCCGCGGGCCGTGTAGTCCTCGGGGTTGGCCGTGAAGACCAACAGGGCATCCAGGGCAAGCCGGATCGGGTACCCTTTGATCTGGACATCACCCTCTTGCATGATGTTGAACAAGCCAACCTGGATTTTGCCTGCCAGGTCGGGCAACTCGTTCACCGCAAAGATACCGCGGTTCGCCCTCGGCAGCAGCCCGTAATGGATGGTCAGCTCGTCCGACAGAACGTGCCCACCTCGGGCGGCCCGGATGGGATCGACGTCGCCGATGATGTCGGCGATCGTCACGTCGGGGGTCGCCAGCTTCTCGACGTACCGCTGTTCCCGCGGCAACCAGTCGATTGGCGTCTCGTCGCCCAGCTCGTCCACCCTCAGCCGACCGTACTTGCTAATCGGATGGAAGGGGTCGTCGTTCACCTCCGAGCCAGCGATGATCGGGATCTCTTCGTCGAGGAAGTCCACCAACTGGCGTAGAATCCGGCTCTTCGCCTGGCCGCGCAGTCCGAGCAGGATGAAGTTGTGACGAGCCAGAATGGCGTTGACCAGCTGCGGTACCACCGAATCCTCGTAGCCCAGAATGCCGGGAAACAGGTCGGCCCCGGCTTCCAGCCTGCGCATCAGGTTCGCCCGGAGCTCGCTCTTCACCGAGCGCGGGCGGTAACCGCTTGCCTTGAGTTCTCCGATCGTTGCGGGTCGATGCTGCATCACGATTTCCATCCGTATCTGGGTGATCCGAGTCTGAACCGAGTGAACGAGGAATAGACTCTACACCGAGGCCCGCACCACAGGTTCCGGTTTGGCGACCGACGGCTTCGGCGCCTTGATCATGAGGACCAGCGCGAACGCTGCCGCAAGACACATGATCGCCGAGTTGAGCGCGAAGGGCGAGGCCGGCGTCCAACGGCCGAAGACCCAGCCCGCCCAAGCCGCCCCGAACGTCCGGCCCAGAGCCGAGAGCGATTGCATCACGCCGAGCACCGCACCCTGCCGGTCGTCCGCCGTGTACTGCGAGGCCAGGCTGGTCGCGGTGGGCCAGTTGAGACCGCTGCCCACGGCGACCGGCACGAGGACGCCGCACAGCAGAATCAGGCCGCCCGCTAGGGGCAGCAACGCGTAGGCCGCCACCAGCGTCAGCGTACCGGTGACCAGAAGCCGGCGCTCGCCGAGGCTGCGCGCCATAGGACCCACCAAGCGGCCTTGCACGATTGCCATCAGCAACCCCAGGTAGGCCAACAGGTAACCGGCATGCTGGGCGTCGTAACCCAGCCGGTAGCCGATCCAGAGCGGAAACACCGTCGTGAAGGCGGCGAAAACGAAGGTGTGGAGCGAGTAGATCACCATTAACGTGCCGATCGCCGGTTGACGGCCGAACGCCACCGCCAACTTGGCACGCTCCATCAGGCCGCCGGCGCCAGCCGCTGCGGCCTTCTCGCGGTTAGCCGCGCTGAGCGACTCGGGCAGGTAGAAGTAGGCGGCACCTGCGTTGGCCAGCGACAGAGCGGCGGCGAAGAAGCCGGGCAAGGCGAAACCGAAGTTCACCAAGACTCCGCCGATGGCAGGCCCCGCTATGAAGCCGAGTCCGAAAGCTGCTCCTACCAGCCCCATCCCGCGCGTCCGATTCTCGGCGTCCGTGCTGTCGGCGATGTAGGCCTGCGCCACCGGAATGTTCGCGCCGGCAATCCCCTGCATGATCCGCGACGCGAACAGCCAGGTCAGGTTCGTCGCGAGGCCGAAGATCATGTACGACAGTCCCGAACCGACGAGCCCGAGCAGCAGAATCGGGCGACGGCCGATCCGGTCCGACAGTCGCCCCCAGATGGGGCCGAAGAGGAACTGCATCGCGGGATGTATCGCGACCAGCAAGCCGATGATCGTCGGCGTCGCCCCGTAATCCTGAGCGTAGAAGGGCAGCAAGGGCAGGACGATGCCGAACCCTATCAGGTCGATAAAGATGGTGAGAAAGATGATCGCGAGCCGTGACAACCGCCGCCTCTGCCCTCATGTTGGTCGTTGACAATGCCTGTCCGCCAAACCTTGCCAAGCGGCCTACCCGAAGGCGGTCCAGCGTCGAGATCCGGCCGCTGAGTCTAGCCCAATGGCCGACCTTTGTCGAGGCGACCCTCGGTCTGCAGGCGGTACCGACTCCCCACACGACGGACCCGGCCCTCCTCGACCAGCTTGGCCAGGTGGGCCGCCACCGAACCTTCCGCCGCTCGTTGAAGCCGAGGGTCGAGGTCGCCGTAGACCCGCGCCCGGACTTGCTCCGGCGTGTCCACCCCGGCGGCCAGCGCCGCGACTATCTGGGCCTCGCGCTCGAGCCGGTGGCGAATGTAGTGCTCAATGAGTCGCGCTGGATCGTCGATGCGTGGCCCATGGCCTGGATAGACTAACCGCACGTCGATTCGCGCCAGGCGCCTCAGCGTGGCGATGTAGGCCGTCATATCCCCTTCCGGCGGCGCGATCACCGACGTCCCCTCGCCCAGCAGTACGTCGCCCGCGAATAGCGCTTCCGCTTGGGGCCAGTGGTAGCCCACGTGATCCGGGCAGTGCCCCGGCGTCAACACGACCTCCAGATGGCCGCCGCCGAACGGGACCGTCGAAGCGGCCGACAGCGGCAACTCCGGTGGGTCGAGTCCCGCCAGCTCGGCCGATTGGCCGGTGGCCGCGAGCGGCGCCGCCAGCCGCAGTCTCAACTCGGCCGCACCGGCCGCATGGTCCGCGTGATGGTGGGTGACGCAGATGGCGGCCACCTCCGCCGCCCCGAGAGCGATCTCGACGGCATCGAGATGGTCGGCCAGACCGGGACCCGGATCGATCACCAAGCACGGCGACGGCCCCAAGACGTACGTGCGCGTGCCTTCCAGCGTCAGGGGGCTCGCATTCGACGCGACCAGCGTCTCCACCCAACCAACACCGAAACGATCGACCATCCCTACACCCGCGTCAGACCTGCAACTTCCAGAGCTCAACCCTCTCCTAGGAACCGCCGGATCGCGCCCAGCGTCCGATCCGCCTCTTCGATATACGGGAGGTGCCCGCTTTCCCGCAGCACCAGTAGGCGAGCGCCCGGCACGACCGTCGCCAGCTCCTCCGCCCAGCGAAGCGGGATCGGATCATGCAACCCGTGAAGGATTAGCGTGGGAGCGTCCAGCGTCTCCAGCCTGCGCCTCAGTTCCGGCCCATGGCCTCGCAAACTCGACCAGGTCGCCTGTTGCGCCTGGAGCTGCACCGTGAATGTGGGCGTGTCGCGTGCCGTCGCCGGATCGCGAAAGTATCCGGCCACATTCAGTTCGAACAAGCGCCGCCGATAGGCCTCTGGGTCACTTTCCTCCAGCCCGGACC
>JASFMO010000012.1:0-21708 GCA_050117535.1 Gemmatimonadales bacterium
GCCAGATACCCCAGCTCGTACGAGGACGTCTTCTCGATCAGCAGATTCGGATTGCCGAGGAACGACGCCGCGAACTGGTCCGAGTAGATGATCGGCCCGCACTCGGCGTTGGCGATCGCGTTACGCGACGCCACCCCGCGCAGCCCGCACGGCAGCGCCTCGCCCACCGTGCCGATGCTCGTGTTCTGGAAGATGTTGTTCATCAGCGGGTTCTGCGTGTTGATCGCGTAGTTGAAGAACACGCTGGAATTCGCCGTCACCGGGAACGAAATGCCCAGTCGCGGGCTCACCTGAGTGCGCGTCGACGACTCCTCGAAGTCGTCGGCGTAGGCGATGATCGCCGCCTCTTCCCGAATCGACGGCTCGCTGCACGACAGCAGCGTCCAGTTCGCGTCCGGCGTCACCGTCTCACCCGTCACCGGATCGACCACCGGGCCGAAGTTACCGGGGTTCTCGCACACCTCGCGTGCCGTCGTTCCATTCGTCGGGTCGAGCGGATCGACGAAGAACAGGCCGCCCGCCTTACCGAAGTCGAACCGCAGCCCCAGATCGATGTTGATGAAATCGTACTCGATTTTGTCCTGGATATAGACCGCCGCGTCCCACGGCTTGGCCTCGTACTTCTGGTTGACCACGAAGATGTCGTTGGTACCCTCGTTGGTCTTCTCGTCGAACGTCAGATCGTGCAGGTCGGCAAAGACGCCGAACGCCAGGTTGTGGTGGTCGCTCACCTGCGACTGGACGTCGGCGCGCAAGACGTACGTCGTCATGTCTTCGCCGCCGTAGAACTGATCCGTCCCCGCCGTCGGATGGTCGACCGTGATCCCTGACGCCGCGAACTGGTCGCCCGTGAAGTTGATGTCCGAGAAGTTGTCTTCCAGGCAGATGCCCTGGAAGAAGTTGCAGTTCAGGCGATCCTGCTTGAAGACGCCGGCGTTGACGTTCAGGAACGTGCGGCCGATCACCTGGCTGAACGCCCCCACGAACAGTTGGCGCTTCGCCTGCACCGAGCCCAGCGCGATGTCTTTCTCGTCCAACCCGTCCACGAAGAACGAATCGGCGGCCGAGTTGATGATCGGCGACTCGAGCGGATCATCGTAGCTGAGCAGGAAGTCGAAGTCGTACCGCTGATACTGTCGCGACTGATCGACGTACGACACGCTCAACTTGGTGTTCGGTGTGAACAGATACTGCAACTTCGCGTAGATCTGCTGCTCGTCATCGTACCCAAAAGCGCGCCACCCGGCGAACACGTCCCAGTTGTTCGGTGCGTTCAACCGATTCTGCGGCGGGTTGCTCGGATCGAATACGTCGTCGTCAAACTCCAGCACCCGCGTCGCGCCCGACTGCTGACGGCCCGCGAACAAGAAGCGCAGCTTGTCGTTCGTGGCCGGGATCGGCCCGCTCAGGTAGCCCTCGAGAAAGTCGAAGTCGTTCAGGTCGTCCGGATCGCTGCCCAGCGCACCCGCCAACTTCGACGTCTGATACTCGAAGCTGCCCGCCAGATCCGACGTCGGCTCCTTGGTCGCGATGTCGACTACACCCGACAGCGCGTTGCCGTACATCGCCGGCAGGCCGCCCTTCTTGAAGGTCAGCTGTCCGACCGCCGCCTTCGTCAGCGAGAACGCCGAACCCCCGAAGATGAAGTTGTTGATCGGGATACCGTCGATCAGCGTCACGGTCTCGCCGTTCCGGCCGCCGCGAATCCGCACCGGGGTGATCCCGCGCGACTTCTCGGTGAAGGCCAGGATGTTCTCGTTGTCCGGCACCGTGAAGAAGCCCTGCTTCAACTCCAGCGCCTCCTCCACCGTGTTGACCGGCAGACTCTGCAGCTGCTCGGAGCTGATCAGATCCTGGCTGCCCGGCGTGTTGAGCTCCACCAGGGGCGTCGCCTCGACCTCAACCCGGATCTCCTCCACAGCGATCGCCTGCGGCGTCAGCTGGAAGTCGAGCGTCCGCGTCGAGTTGATCACGACCGTCACGTTCTCGATTCGATACGTCTGATAGCCGAGAACTTCGGCCACCACCGTGTACGTGGCCGGCGGAACGTTGATGATGAAGTAGCGACCGTTGTCCGCCGTGATCGCGCCCAGCCCGGTGCCCTCGAGGTACACCTGTACCCCGGCCAGGGCCTCGCCGGTCTGCGCGTCGGTGGCGACTCCGGTCACCTTCCCGCTGGTGGCCTGCGCGTTGGCCGGCGTCGCGGTTGCCAATAGACCGCCGACCAGAGCGAGTGCGACCAGACTGAACAGAAACGCACGGTATCTCACAGCCCCCTCCTTTGAGCATACGAACGCAGCTTACGCACCAGTGCGTCAGGGTGAGATGCGAAAAACAACCGATTTGTAAGGGAAACGAACAAGGTATTAACCCGTGCCTGCCTCCGTATCTGTTATACGTCGAATCCTGCCCGCTAGCCGACTCGTTTCACTCAGGGCAGCGATCCGGAACCCCATTCCAGCTCATCTATGTCCAATCTGACGACTTCGTCGCCAGCGGCTAGCTGCGAACTACGGGTTTTTTAGGCGGCACGGGCCCGCTGTGACGGCTTTCCGTGCTCACAGGTTGAAAGACTTATTGGCAGCCCCATGATAGCACCCCTCTGTTTCATATGTCAATAGCCTTCCTCGATAGCCACCGACTGTAACCAAGATCACAGGGCGAGCCCCCTGACCCCCTCCTGCTAGCCGGCGCCTGATAAGAAAGGCCTCCGCCCGGCTCGACCGAGCGGAGGCCCGATTAGGGTCTCGTGGTGACGCCTAGCCCAGAACTACTCCCGCGGCTTCGGCGTCGGGACCAGTGCCTCCAGCACGCGAGTCGGCCCGATCTCGTCGCTCACTCCGGCTCGCGGCTCGAGCGTCAGAATGAATGTGTCGTACGCGCCCAGGTCGTACGGACCCTGGCAACCGCTCACATCCGTCAGGCAGATCTTGCTGAACGCCGCCAGGATCTCCAACGGCTGCACGACATCGGAAATCGAGTCGTCGCGGTCCGCCGCCTCCAGCACCGCGTACTCCGGCGGCGGCGACGTGAACGACTCGTCCGGCAACCTGACGAACAGCGTATCACCGGAGGCCAACCAGCCCACGTACTTGTAGCCCACCGGCGGCCGCGGCAGATGGTCGTACCGCTCGCGGAACTCATCGCCGAACAGACCGCCCGTGCCCGCGCCGGAGATCTCGTACGTCCGCTCGCCGAACGTGCCAAAGTAGACTGGCAGGTCGAGGCTCTTCGGCACGCCCGCTTCCTGCAGCCCCGGCGCCCAGAGGAATTGCTGATCGCTGGGCGCGCTGGTCGTCGGCCCCGACTCGATGCTCACCATGATGTACGTGGCATCGTCCGGGTACACGACATCGATCTTGTGCGTGCCTTCACCCCCGACAAAGGAGGTCACAGGCGCGGCACCATCGTTGTACGTGAACTCCAGCGACTGCGTGCTACCGTCCCCGAACACGGCCCACACCTCGTAGACCGCACCGCCCCCAAGCTCCTTCAGGTTGTCCAACAACAAGGTCACGTCGGCCGGCCGGCTCACGCCGCCCGTGCCCAACGCCAACTCCGCGTCGCTCAGCGCCGCTCGCGGGAACGGTGCGTACGCGTTGTTGATCGGACCGCCCAGCTCCGACAGGTCCGTACCCATCTGCTTCCGCAACACCGGCCGGTCGAAGTTCGGCGTACCGTCGGGATTCGCCTCCCAGATCGTGACGTAGTTGTAGTTCGGGAACGTGTGGCGTACCTGCTGGTTGGGTGCCACGGGCGAGAAATCCACACTGGTCGCGTCACAAATCCAGACCTGCACTCCGGCCGCGTCGAGGCAGGACACCACGACGTCGAGGACCACGTAGCCGTCGCCGAACGTATCGATGTAGCCGAAAACGTACGGGTTGGCGTTCGCTTCCGCCGGGTATCCGGTACCGACGTTGTAAAGCATGGCTGACCGCGTGTGGTCGCCACCCAGCTGACCGCCCAAGGGCCTCAGCTCGTCCGGCTGATCCACCGCCTGTCCCAGCAAGACCTGCACGTGGTCCAGCTCGCCGTTGACCGTCAGGTACATACGCTCGAACCCCGCTATGTACCGCGTGCTCGGCTCGAGGCAGCACGTCTCTCCGTAGATGTCGTACTCGTTCGCGTCACCCCAACCGGCGATGGGCGTCGCGATGTACATGCGCCACGGGTCTTCCAGCGGCGTATCCCGCGTCAGTGCTGGCAGCCGCGGGTCCACATCCCCCGTGTCCCAATCGTACACGTGGGTGCGACCAGACCCCCAACTCCAGTAACCACTGCTAAACCAAGTCGGGTAGTCGCTGCTGAACAGTTCCGTGGTCCGCCCGAACGCGTCCAGCGCCGCCGGGTCGAAGCTGATCAGTTCGAGCTCGCTCGCCTCCGCCGTGCCGCCCGGTGGCATCAGGAAGGCGGGTGCCGTCAGCGGCGCCACCACGACGGCGGAGTCCGGCCCGTACACGATCAGCGCGTTCTGGTCCTCGGTGTTGCACGCACCGAGGCCTACGAGGAGCGCGCCACCCAAGGCGACAGCGGCTAGCCTCCTTGTTACCTCACCGTGCTTTCCAAGCATATTCCTGGCCTCCTAGTCCGCCAGCGTCCGGCTATCGCCTGCCGCCAGGCACGAAGGTGAACGCGATCTGGAAATTGAAATTGTGTATCGTCGATTTTTCATCCGGCGGCGGCGGCAACAGGTCCGGGAACAGATTCGTCTGATACGCTGGTGATACCGCGTTCAGCTTCTCGCGTTCCCAGTTCGTGTAAATCATGTCGACCAGCGCCAGGCGCAGGCCCGCCGCGGACCCGAACGCCATGTCCAGCCCCACACCGAGGCTGAACATCACGTCCGAGAAGCTCTCGAAGCCGGTCGCCGACGCCTGATCCGCCTTAGGCGGATCCAGGTAGATCGTGTACCCGCCAACGCTACCCGTCAGATAGGGTGAGAATCCACCCCGCAACGGCGCCCACTCGGCCTCCACCTGGTACTGCAGGGTCGTCACCCGCTGGCTGACCAGCGTCAACTCCTGCAGCCCTGCCGTCTCCATGTTGGCCGCCGTGAAGTACGCCCCGTTCGTCACCGGCCGCGCCACGTCGAACGCGAGACCTACCGCCAATCCATCGGCGAACCAGTAGAGGGCGCTGAGCCCCGCCATCAGGTTGTTGGTCAGCGAGGCGCACTCGTGGTTGTACTGGGGGTAGTCACAGTCGCCGCCGCTCAGCACCGGATCCTGAAGGCCCGAGGCCTGGTCCCAGAACACTATTCCCAGGCGCGGCGTGACGTTCCACTGCCCCTTCTCCTGTGCCTGTAGGGTCTGCAACGGCGCCCCCAGCGCCATCACAATCAGCGCCGCTGCTCCCCATCTCAGTACGTTTCGCATAGTCTCGGCTCCTAGCTCCGTCGTTACTCTGGACGCTCTTGCCGTTGTCATCTCAGCCACTCGTCACCGCGCGCTGTACTCGAGCGTGAACACCTGAATGTTGTCGAGCAGCCCCCGGTCCTGGTACGCGTAGTCGAGAATCAGTCGACGCTCGCCCAGCGGTATCGCAACGCCGAAACCACCGCCGAGACCGTACGCGAAATCGCGGAAATCATCCTGGTTCTCGTTCGCCCACATCTTCCCCGCCCGCAGGAAGAACGTGTCACGGTAGCCGTACTCGAGACCCATGCGCAGCTGGACCGCCGTGTCGATGGCGTCCACCGCGTCCGTCATCACTATGAGGTTGTGATTCGGATTCGGCGCCACGATCGCATCCGGGCTACCGACCACGTCCCACATCACGCTGAACGTGAACGCCGTCGGCATGTCCCAACCCTGCGTCTTCAGCGTGGTCGCAATCGTCTTGTCCGTGTCGAACACCTCGGCGGCCCCGGTCAGGACGCTGTTCAGCAGCGTCCCGCTGTACTTGCCGTCCGAGCCGACGTTGAGCAGCGTCGCTCCCAACGTCGTGCCCAGTAGGCCCGTGCGGAAGGTCACGCCCGCGTCGCCGCCGTAGAAATTGGCCTTGGCATCGTCGATCCCGCTCTGCGCGTACTTCAGCGTCCCACCGACCACCAGCCGATCGGTGATCTGCCGCGCGTACGTCAGGGCCACCGCCGTGGCCGTCCACTCGAACGTGTCACCGAACTGTGGGTCTCCGCCCTCCGGGTACGCCTCCGTCGTCCGCGGGATATCGCCGCTCGTGAAGGCCGTGAACGAAAAGCCGACCGAGCCTTCACCCAACGGCAGCGTGACCCCGCCGAAGAAGTGGTTGAGCCCGAAATCGCCGTACATGTCGTTGTAGCTGAACAGGGCCGTGAACCTCGGGTTGAGCGCGATGCCGGCCGGGTTCCAGTAGAGCGCGCTCGCGCCATCCGCCGCCGCCCCGAAGGCGCCGCCCAGCGAGATCGCCCTGGCACCCACACCCATCGAGAGGAAGTTGGCCCCTCGGGTCCCGACCCGGGTATTCGCTTCCTCCGTGCCGGGCAGCAGCTGCTCGCCGCTCTGAGCGGCCAGCGGTCCGGCCGTCGCGAGCACGAACAACGCCGCTGTCAGAACGTGGATTACTCTTCGAGTCATCGCTTCTGCTCCCTTATTTGATCAGGACAAACTTCCCTTTGGTCGTGCCAATCTCCGCCCCGTTCTCGTCCTCAGCCGTCAGAACGAACAGGTAGAGCCCGGCCGCCATCTCCAGTCCTTCCTTCGTTCGCAGGTTGAACCAGAGGTCGCCCCGCTCATTTAGATCGTCCGGCGTCCACCTCAGCTGCTGCACGAACTGGCCGGTCGCCGTGAACACTCGCAACACGCCCTGCGGTGGCACGTGCGTGAAGATGATCCGGTCGACGTTCCCGGTCGTCGAATAGCGCGAGTACAGGACGAACGGATTCGGCACGACCTTCACCGAATCGAGCGCCGCCACGATCGCCTCGCGGCTGCTGGCGACCAGGTCCGATCCGCTCACCGCACTGCTGACGTTGAACGTATAGCCGGTGGCCGATGTGATCGCCTGGTAGTAGCTGAAGTGCAACTCCTCGTCAGGCTTGGCCGGGATGTAGCCCGTCGCGCCGGCCGACGAGAGAGCCACCGGGTTGCACGTCGTCCGTGCCCACGACGAGGGCAGACAACCGAGCATCGCGAATCCGAACGTGATGTCGAAGTCGGGCGCGCTACCCTCAACCAGTATCAGCCCGTCGCCCGGCACCCATTCGGTTTCCGGCACCTCGACGTTCAGCGTGGTCAGGTCAATGCCCAGCGGGATCTCGGTCGTCTTCAGATCCGAAGTGATGACCACTTCCACCGGCGTCGGGTTGTCGATATCCGTGATGTTCTCGATCGTGAACGGCAACCGAACCGCCAACAGCGCCTCCGCCGGCAGCCCGAGATACGACGCGATGTTAGGATCCGTCGAGGCCGTCTGCTCAACCGCCCGAGCCTCCAACGACTGCTGGAAGGCCTGCTCGGTGCCATCCGGATCGGCAAAGTTCAGCGTGAACGGCGAAGCGGGACCGAACGGCTGGTCCGTCCAGGTGATGCGATAACGGGCCTGCGCCGTGACACCCGAGGCCTCACCGGCCAGGAACGTCACCGACGGCTCCACCAGCGGCCCAATCGTCTCGCCGTTGGCGTAGAGGTAGAACTGGCCCTCGAAGCTTCCCGCCACGCTGTTGTCAATCGAGAACGTAAAGCCGGGGTAGTTGACCAATCCGAAGTAGGCACCCGGCACCGTCTGGCCACCCGCCAGGTCCGACGTCACCGTCAGCGGGACACCGCTTCCGTCCGCCAACACCGCCGTTAGGTCACCGAATGTCCAAACGCGTGTCCGCTGGTCTCCGACCACCGTCTCCTCGAACGGTCCTGCCACGGCGACCATGCCCGGGGCGGTCAAAGTGGTCGTCCCATCGCCTCCCTCGACCTCGACCGTCGTCTCATCGACGACCGCGCCCGTTGCCGAGACCGTCGCCACCTCGGTGACCGTCACCGCATCACCGAACAGGATGCTGAATTCGCCGTCGTCGACCTCATCCTGTGTCGCCCGCACGTTCATCCGATCGAACGGAATGAAGTCCGGCGACGCCGTCACCAATTCGACCGCCGGCGCGACGTAGCCCGGCTGCTGTGACACCGGCACGTAGACCGCAGCCACGTTGGGGGCGCCGGTCGACGTGGTGATCGATGGCACGATCGCCGGCGCGATCTCGAGCACCTCCGAGCCACAGTTGGCGATACAGGTGGTGAAAACGAACTGGAAGGACGCTGTTATGTCGGCCAGATCGGCTGGCGGTTCCGCAAAGGTCAAGCTGAAGTCGCCCGTAGCGTAGTCGATCGTGTTGGGCGACACGGGGTTCACATCGCCCACCAGATTGCCGGCGCCATCATCGGTGACGATCTGCGTTCCATCCGTGAAAGTCACCGAATTGGGGGCCACTGGAATCGTGTCCAGCGATCCGGTGAAGACGTTGGTCGTGCCGTCGCCCGTGCCAATGTCCTGCTCCGTAGCGCTCAATTCCGCATCGCCCGGATCACCCGTTCGCACCGCGACCGTCAACCCGCGGGTCTCCGTCACCAGCGAATAGAGGAAGCTCCGACCGCCGAAGATCCCGTTATCGCTCACGACGTTACCGAAGGCGCCGGCCGCGTCCGGCTCCAGCGTCGCCCAGGGCAACCACCCCAGGTCGCCGAACACTCCGCCCGTCGCCGGCGACGCGAAGCACGTCGCGTCGTCCGTGAACGTGTCGCCACCATCGCACGACTTGAACACGTGGATCGCCGCGACATTGTTCGGTATCAACGCGCGCAGCGTGTCCTCTAGGAATGGGTTCAAGGTCCTGATCTTGCCCAAGTCGGACTCGGAGTCCGCTGCCAGCAAGTCGACGAGGAACTTCGACAGGAATGGATCCTCCCACTGCTCGGTCGTATCGTCGAAGTACAGTGTTATCGCGGCCTGCGGATAGCCAGCCGCGCTCGCGTTCTCGCCGCCCTCCTGCACCTCCACCGACGTGATCGTCGGCTCGGGAGCCTTTTCGGGTCCGAGGAAGAACGCCTGGTAGTGGTCGATCGCCTTGGCGATGTCGGCCTCGATGCCGGCTAGGTTGTTCGAATGTACGACGGCGAATACCCACTCCACCGTGTCGCCGGCCGCCATGCTGATGGGCCCAACGCCCGTGACCGCGCCGCGGTTCGCGTACACGTTGCCGAAACCGCCCGGCAGCGTGTCGCTCCAGGCAACCGAGCAGTTCTTCGAGTAGCCCACATACTCGTCGAACTGCGACCCCTCGTTGTCCGAGCAGTCGTCGTAGGCCAACTCGTCATCGACCCCGTCGTCGTTCCAGTCCCAATTGCCCGGCGTCCAGCGGTTGAAGTCCAACACCCCGCGGTCCGGGTACCCCTCCCAGCGCCAGGTATCCCACGCCGTGTGGTCCGCGACGTCGCCCAGCGCCCGGTCACCGAGCACATCGCTCGTGATCGAGGCCACCATGCCGAACTGACGCTGCTCGAAGTCCGACGTCGGAGATGTCGACGGGATCCCGTCCCACAGCACCGCGCTGCAGCCGTGGAACCCGCACATGTGTCCGTGGTTGAAGGGGATGGTGTCGTCATACGCCAGCGGGTCGCCCTTGCCGAAGAACGGGCTGGCCGGGTCCGTGAACTGCTTGTTCCGCAGGTCGCCGATCGGCGACTTCATCACGATGATCGCCGCCGCTCCGTAGTTGAACCCTTCGCCCAGACCGTTCGGCGGGATCGAGCCCCACTGATCGCCCGGGTGGAATGGGTCGCCGCCTGCCGGACCGCAGCCCGGCGTCTGGCAGAACGTGGCGCCGCGTACCGTCCCCGTCCCCGGGCTCCGATACAGCGATGCGCCCTGCTCGAAGGGCAGCCAGCCCGGCTGCAACCCCATGTAGACCGAGTCGTAGTCGAGGCCCACGCCATAGACGTCGGCCGAGTTGTTCACGACCGTGAGCTGCCACCAGGCCGTGTTGCTCAGACCCGGCGAGAAGAACGCGAAAGCGTCCATCTTCGCCATCAAGCCCATCGGCCACCCGCTGCGGGTTGTTACCTCCGCCGGATCGCCGCCCATCGACTCGGGAATCACGTTCCCGTAGCTCGGGTGCACGCTCGACCCGAACAGCGCGTCGGCGCTGTAGTCGTGGAAGAAGCCAAAGGTCTGGAAATCGCCCAGGAACTTGTCGTTCCGCCGCAGCTCGTCCGGAACGCGCCAGGTGTCGAAACTGAAGTTCGCATCGCCCACCTGGTCGGCAAACGCCAGGAAGCCGTCCTGGTCGACGAACCGCGTGCCCTGCCAGCCCCGCGAGCCCCACGTGGGCGGGCAGTCGTTGCCCGCCAGCAGCGGTACGCCCGAGGGCATCGTCCGGAAGTCCAGGCAACTGCCGTCGCCCGCCTCCGTCGCGCCGGCGTGGAACGGGCCCAGCGTCCCGTCCATCGGCAGAATCTCGCCCGTCATGCCCTCGCTGATCTGCGAGAGCATCGTGT
This sequence comes from Gemmatimonadales bacterium, assembly GCA_050117535.1. GTDB lineage: Bacteria > Gemmatimonadota > Gemmatimonadetes > Palauibacterales > KS3-K002 > JASFMO01. The sequence continues at coordinate 10,467 of JASFMO010000012.1, forward strand.
AGCCCTTGTTCGACGCGTTGGCCAGCGACGGCACCGTCGCCGCGTGCTTGTTCCGCTCGCTGGGCGGCGCCGCCCAGTAGAAGAACATGTCGAACCAGGACGGCATGTTGAACTGGCCCGCCGGCTCGGGGTTGAAGTTCTCCCAGCACTGCCGGGCCGTGGTCAGGTTGCTGCTGTTGTCCGTGCAGCCGGTGAAGTCGGCCGGCATCCGGAGACCCGATTCCGCGAAGTCGCGTTCCCCGAACAGGCGGAACTGACTATCGCTGGACCCCAGGCTCCGTCCCAGTACCTCGGGCTCGCCCGGCTTGGACGTCTGAGCCTGCAACGGCCCGACGACTCCCGCGGTGAACCCGAGGAACGCAAGCCCTAGTAGGGATCTAACCGTGTAGCGCATCTGAAAATGCCCCGTGGTTAAAGGTTGTCGCGTCATCATTCGACATTCCCCGGGGGACCGGCGCCGATCGGCGCCGGTCCCCACGCAAACTCAGAAGCTGATCCGGATGCCGCCCAGGATCGTGCGGCGCTGACCGAAGTACTCCGGATGATCCACGTAGGTCGACGTGATCCCGTCCGCCGACAGCGTGTTGCCCTCGCGGCGCGTGCCCTGGTCGATCGTGCCGACCGTGCAGCTGCCCGTCGTCGGGAACACGTTCTGGCAGTTCTTCACGTCGAACAGGTTGTTCACCTGCAGGTAGAAGTCGTACAACACGTTCCCCCACCAAAAGCCCTTCGCGGCGCGGAAATCGACCTGCCAGGTCGACGGCCCGCGCTCGCTGTTACGCACCAACTGCGCCGTTCCGGCGCCCAGCGTATTCGTGGTCGGCGTGTACGGGAAGCCGCTCTGGATCCGGCCCACCACCGACAGCGACGAGTTCTTCGCCCAGCCCAAGCCGCGCGGGCTCTCTTGGCCCATGCGGAAGAAGAGCGATGCGCTCAACCGCTGCGGCTGGTCGATCTCCGACGGCGCCTCGAACCGCAGCGCCGGATCGCCCTGCTGGACCTGGTTCTCGTATTCCAGCTCCGGTCCGGCCGCGTTCGTCTTCGTCCGCGCGAACGCGTAGTTGATGTCGAAGCCCCAGTAGTCGACGATCCGCCGGCGCAACGAGACCTCGAAGCCGCGCACCGTCTGAAAGTCCGAGTTGACGATGACTCGATAGTTCGGCGTATTGTCGTCGTAGGTCACGCCAGCATCGAACACCTGCACGCCCTCGCTCACTCCGCCGGTGCGGATGCCCTGTAGGCCCGTCTGGTCCTTGCTGAACAGAATCACGCTCAATGCGTAGTCGTCCCACAGCTCGGCCAGATAGCCCATCTCGTACAGCGTCGTCTTCTCCGTCTTCAGGTACGGGTTGCCGATTACGCCGGCACCCCCCTCGCCAGGCACGACGATCGTCACGCCCGTCGGCGTACCCTCCAGCGTCGATGTCACCGTCCGCTGAATCCCTTCGTTGTCTATGAACGTGGTCGTCGTGTCCTTACCGATCCCCGTGTTCACGTAGACGTTGTTCAACAGCGGGTTCTGCGTGTAACGGCCGAAGTTGAAGAAGAAGGACGAGTTGGCTGTCACCGGGAACGAGACGCCGATCCGCGGCGAGACCGCCGAACGCGTGCCCGCCTCTTCGAAATCGTCCGAGGACGCGATCAACGCCGCCATCTCGATCGCCTCCGCGTTCTCCAAGCAGACGTCGCGCGTCCACGTCGGGTCCGCCGACATGGTCTCGGTCACCGTCTCGCGACCGTTGAAGTACGTCACCGGCACGTTCTGCCAGGCCGATGGATTGATGCAGGGACCATCGCGCTTGATGATCGCGCTGAAGCCCGGGTTCGTTGGATCCGTCGAGCCGGTCGCCGTCGTCCCGTTCGTTGGATCCAGTGCGTTCGGGAAGAACATTCCACCCGCCTTACCAACGTCGAACCGCAGACCCAGGTTCACCGTCACGAAGTCGTACTCGATCTTGTCCTGCAGGTAAAACGCCGCGTTCCACGGCTCGGCCGCGTACTTGAGACGGTAGATGTTCACGTAGTTGCCGCCGACGTTCTGCACCTCCTGCATGTCTACATCATGGCGCTCGTAGTAGACGCCCGCCGACACGTTGTGGGCGTCCGTTGCCTGCCACTGTGCGTCAGCGCGGCCCACCCAGGTCGACAGATCCTCACCGCCGAAGAACGCGTCCGCGCCGCAGGTCGGGTGGATCTCGCAGGTCCCCGCCTTCGGACTGATGAACTGATCGTCGGTGAAGTTCGGGTCGGCGAAGTTGTCCGCCAAGCAGACGCCGTTGAAGTAGTTGCAGGTTAGCCGATCCTGGTTGAATCGGCCCACCGCGATCCGGTAGGCGCCGCGGCCCAGCGTCTGGTCCCACGCCGCCACGAACAGCTCGCGGTTCATCTCGATCGTGTTCTGCACTACCAGCGGGAACTGCAGCGGCTCCAGCCGACTGCCGTACCGGTTCGAGAACACGACCACCGAGTCCGCCTGCGTATCGATGACCGGCCCATCCAGCGGGTTGCCGTAGTTCGGCAAGAAGATGAAGTCGAACGGCTTCCGCTGCTGGTTGTAGTCGATAAAGGTGAAGTTCAGCTTCGCGGTCGGCGTCACCATCACGGTCAGCTTCCCGAACAGGTCACGCTGACGGTTGAAGCCCAGACCGCGCCAACCGGGGTACACGTCCATGAAGTTCGGACCCAGGAACGGATAGATGTTCGCATCCGGCCGCTCCGTCGGATCGTACACGTCATCGTCGAACTCCAGCGCCGCGTCCGCCGCGTTCTGCTGTCGGCCCGCGATCATGAACCGCACTCGCGGCTGATCGGCCCCCCACTCGGTGCCGGGAACCGGACCCGAGACGTAGCCCTCGAACAGGTCGAAGTTCTCCACATCGTCGTGGTCGTTCCCGAACGCGGCGCCCAACTCGCCCGTACGATAACCGACCGCGCCGCGCAGGTCCGTCCCCGAACCTTCCTTCGTCGCGATGTTGATGATTCCCGACAGCGCGTTACCGTACTGCGGCTCGAAGCCGCCGCGCACCAGGTCCAGCTGCGCGATCGCCTCCGGGGTGATCGAGACCGCCGGACTGCCGAACAGGAAGTTGTTCACCGGGATCCCGTCGATCAGCATCGTCGTCTCGCCGGCGCGGCCGCCCCGCAGGCGGATCGGCGTCAGCGCGTTGCGACGGCTCTCGCTGAACGAGATCAGGTTCGTCTGGTCGGGAACCTTGAGGAAGCCCTGCTGCAGCTGCAGCGCCTCTTCCACGTTGTTCACCGGCAGCGCCGTGATCTCCTCAGCCGTGACCGTTCGCTCACCGCCGGTCGACGTCACGTCGAGCAGCGGGACGCGTTCCGCCTCGACGCGGATCTCTTCCACGGCGATCGCCTGCGGCGTCAACTGGAAGTCGATGTTCCGCGTCTGGTCGATCGTCAGGAAGACTCCCTCGATCCGGTACGTCGCGTAGCCGAGGAACTCCGCCACCACCGTATACGTGCCCACCGGCACGTTCAGCAGGAAGTAGCGGCCGTTCTCGGCCGTCAGGGCACCTCGACCGGTACCCTCCAGATACACTTGAACGCCCGACAGCGCTTCCCCTGTCTGGGCGTCCGTGATCACTCCCGTGATTTTCCCGACCTGGGCATGGGCAGGGCTCACGCTCGTAAACAGCGCGAGCGCCGCCATCGCGGCCAGGACAACCGAGACGTGCGCTAGACGCTCTTTCACGGCCTCCTCCTTTGACATTCCGCCTAACAATGCGGGATGCCCCCGATGCAGCCGCACCGGGGTACGATCAACGAGTCGTTGAGGTTGAGAATGTAGGTATGCAAACAAAACAACTGCCTAGGGCTCCCTCCTGTCCTGAGGTAAACAGGATATTCCGGCGCCTAGCCACGCACCGGGCAACGGCCTACATCTGCCGCCCGTCACCAGGCAGCATCTATAGCCTGCAGCCAGCGCCGCACGCTCCCGCGACCAACGCCAGCCTCTGACCCCTAGCTCAAAGAAATGGGCTAATTGTGGTGATTCCTACTCCGCCGCCATAATAGGAAACCCCGTTAACAGCTGTCAAGCCCCGCGTATCCGGCATTTCCTGACTGCCCCCTCCCCATTCCCCCTCCTGCTCCTGATCGTGATCGTAATCGTCGTCGTTACCTCCAGCACCCTTGCCGGCAACATTACCTTTTCCCAACCTAGACCCCAGCCTGGACCAAACGAATGATCACGCAACGTACCAACAACGAGACCCGACCGTGAGGCTGCAGCCCAAGCCCCAAGCACGAAGCCGCATCTTGCACGGACTCTTCGCCGCGTCCGGCGCCGCCGCCCTCATCTATCAGGTCGTCTGGGTCCGCGCCTTCGCCTCGGTGTTCGGGGCCACCGCCCAGGCCGTAGCCGCCATCCTCGCCGCCTTCTTTCTCGGCCTCGCCTTCGGCTATGACTTCTTCGGCCGCCGCGCCGACCACACCGAACGACCCCTCCGACTCTACTCGGCGCTCGAGCTCGGTATCGCCATCGCCGCGACCTTGGTCTTCGCATTCATCGCGGCCTATCGCGCCCTGTACGACGAGTTCTATCAATGGCTGGGCGACACCGCTGGACTATTCACCGCCTTCAAGCTGACGCTCACCGCCCTCGCCCTCTTCCCCGCCACCGCGCTGATGGGCGGCACGCTTCCCGCTCTGGGTCGGTCGCTGGTGGGCGACGACGGATCCCTCGGCCAGCGCGGTGGCCGCCTCTACGCCGTCAATATTATAGGAGCCGTCCTTGGCACCCTGCTGGCAGCGTTTGCGCTACCGCTATGGCTCGGGATTCGTGGAACCTATCTGTTGGCCATCGGCCTCAGCCTCTCCATCGCCGCCGCCGCGGCCTGGCTGGCCCGCGACGAGTCACGGCAACCCGCACCGAAACCAGTCCAAATCGCCACTTCCACACCCGCTCGCTGGCCATCGAGACGCCTGCTCTTGATCGCCTTCGGTTCCGGGTTCGCGACCATTGCCCTCCAGCTGCTCTGGACCCGCATGCTCGCGTTGGCTCTGCAGAACTCCGTCTATTCCTTCGGCGCGGTCGTGGCGGTGTTTCTGACCGGCCTGGCGCTCGGCGCTGCCATCGTCGCCCGGCTGCTCGGGCGCTTCAGTCCCTGGCGTATCCTCAGGACCAGTCTGCTGGCCACGGCCGTGATGATTCTGCTGAGCGTTGCCGCCTTTGGGCTCATCTCGGACGCCCTCACCACCGCCGCCGGCGCCGCTTCCGGCTGGCTAGTGCACAGTCTATCCGTCGCCGGACTCGTGGCCATCGTCATACTCGTGCCGGTGCTCACCGCCGGCATGACCCTGCCCTGTGTCTGGGAGTTGTGGCGCGCCCGGCCCGGCTCCGGCAGCCGCCTGGGACGGCCCACCGCGATCAACACTCTGGGCGCCATCGCCGGTCCGCTGGTCGCCGGCTTCGTCTTGCTGCCCGTTATCGGGCTCGGGGCCAGCATCGCGGCCCTGGGCCTGCTCTACATCATAATGGGCGAGCTGGCCGCGCCCGCCTCGGAGCGCCCGAAGCTGGGTGGCTGGGAGCGCGCGGTCGCCTGGCCCGCCGCGCTCATCGCCCTGCTCGTCTTCCCACCCACCGCCCTGGAGCTCGTCACGCTCGAGCCCGGCGAGCGGCTGGTGTGGTTGCAGGAGGGCGCGCGCGGAGCCGTCGCCGTCGTCGACCGCGGCGGCGATTGGCGGATCAAGCTGGATGATCACTACGCGATCGGTGGCAGCGCCGTCACCGTCGAGGAGCGACGCCAGGGACACCTGCCGCTGCTCCTCCACCCCAACCCGACGCGAGTCGCCGTCCTCGGGATGGGAACGGGCATCACGGCCGGTGCGACCCTGGCTCACCCGGAGGTCGAGCGCGTCGTCGCGATGGAACTGGTCCCCGAGATCATCGCGGCGGCCCGCACCCATTTCGGGCCTTGGAACGCCGGCATCGCCGAAGATGCGCGCGCCGAGATCGTCGCCGAGGACGGACGCAACCATCTGGCCGGCAACGACGAGACCTTCGATGTCATCATCTCCGACCTGTTCGTACCCTGGCGCGAGGGCGTCGGCGCTCTCTACAGCCGCGAGCACTTCGAGACGGTCGCGGCGCGCCTGCGGCCCGGAGGGCTGTTCGCGCAATGGCTCCCTCTGTGGCAGATGTCCCAGCGCGAGTTCGAGATCATCGCCGCCACGTTCCACGCCGTCTTCGACCGAGTCACCCTGTGGCGCGGCGTGTTCAGCCCCAGTCAAGCGAGCATCGCCCTCATCGCTCACAAGGACAGCCGGCCCATAAATCTGAACGCGTTAGCAGCGCGTCTCGACCGACTAGAACGGTCGGACCCGTTCGACGATAGCTTTCTCGGCGACCTCACCGGCTTCATGTTGCTGTACGCCGGTGACCTCTCCGCGCTGGCCCCGCGCCTCGAAGACGTCCCGCTCAACTCGGAGGACCGGCCACGCATCGAGTGGCTGGCCCCACGCACCCTACTCGCCGTCCAGCGCGGCCAAGCGCGCTGGTTCACCGGTGCCGACCTGGCCGACTTGTACGACGAGGTCAATGACGTCGGCGCGATGCCCGCCGATCGGCTCTTCCATGGCGGCGAGCGCGACCCCCGCGTCTACCGCCTGGCCGGCGCTCGATTCTACCGCGCCGAGGTGCTGAACGCGTCCGGCGAGGCGGAACGCGCGCGCGCCCTGCGGCGCGAGGGGTATCAACTCCTCGAAGCGACGCGCGCTCCGTAGCCGCCAGGTGTCATACCGACGGTGGTGGAACACGGGGCGGCCGCGGTGTATCTTTAAGCGTTCTCCCCCAGATGCGATGTGAGGATGAGAGGTAACGGTTGACGATGATGATGGCGCCGAGCCCGGGCGGGCTGCGGGGAAACACGAGGGGGATCGCCGATGTTCGAGCGCACTAAGCGCAGCCTGGGCAGTCCGCGTCTACGCGCCAAACTCTCCGCTCCCGTCAAGCTCCCTGCCGGCTTGAAACGGATTCCCGGCCTCGGCAAGATCGCGCGACGCTGGCGTCCCTGGCACACCATAACCGCATTGTGCCTTTTCTTCCTTTTCATGGCGGGGCTCGGACTCGCCTGGGGCGCCTGGGATCGCATCTGTCTGGACGATCGCTGTCCGTCCATCGCGCAGATCACCGTCTGGGAACCGGAAGAGTCCTCCAAGCTCTATGCCGCGGACGGCAGTCTGATCCACGAGTTCTTCCTCGAGCGCCGCACCGTCATCAAGCTCGCGGATCTGCCGCCCTACGTTCCTCAGGCTTTCGTGGCCATCGAGGACAAGCGCTTCTACCAGCACGACGGTCTCGATTATTTGCGCTTCAGCCGCGCGACCCTGGAGTACCTGATCTTCGGGCCGGGCCGGCCGGGGGGAAGCACGATCACACAGCAATTGGCGCGCAACCAGTTCACCGAGAGCATCGGCTTCGAGGTCTCGCCGCTCCGCAAGGCGAAGGAAGCCAAGGTCGCTCGCGACATCGAGAAGATCTACACGAAGGAGGAGATCCTCGAGGCGTACTTGAACCAGATTCCGTTCGGCGGCGGATACGGGGTCGAGACCGCCTCACGCTATTTCTTCGGGAAGTCGGCCCGACAGCTCAACCTCCCGGAGGCGGCGCTACTCGCCGCCATCCCCAAGGCGCCGTCACACTACTCGCCGTTCCGTCACCCCGAGCGGGCGCTGTGGAGACGCAACCTCGTCCTCGACTTGATGGCGCAACAGGGCTACGTCAGCCGCGCCGAAGCGGAGGCGGCGAAGGCCTACCCGCTGCCCCGTTCCCGAAGCCACGGCAACGAGAATCAAATCGCGCCCTACTTCGTCGAGTGGGTACGCCAAATGCTCGACGATCGCTTCGGCGGCGACCTGTATCGAGGCGGCTTTCGGATCTATTCAACGCTCGACCTCGAGATGCAGGCGATCGCCGACTCGGCGCTCAAAGCCCAGTTGACGTTGCTCGAGTCGACGGCCGAGTACGAGCACATGACCTACGAGGAGGCGCTCAAGCTGCCGCCCGACTCCATCGACTGGCATCAGACGCCATACCTCCAGGGTATGTTCGTCGCCATCGACGCCGACTCCGGCTGGGTGCGCGCCATGGTCGGAGGGCGTGACTGGAACCACTCGAAGTGGAATCGGGCCACTCAGGCGCTGCGGCAAACCGGCTCCGTCTTCAAGCCCTTCGTCTACACGGCCGCCGTCGCCAGCGACTTTCCCGTCTCGTACGTCATCTACGACGCGCCGCTCGAGCTGGACCAATACGACCCAGAAGGCGATTCGACGTGGATCTGGTCGCCGAAAAACTACACCAACCGGTTCCACGGCCCGATGACACTGCGCGATGCGCTGCGGCGCTCGGTCAACGTCGTCACCGTCAAGCTCTCGGAACAGGTCGGCATGGAAACGGTGGCTCAGTTCGCCCGCCGCATGGGCCTGCGCACACAGATCCCGCGAGTGGCCGCCGCTTCGATCGGTGCCGCCTCGGTCATCCCGCTGCAGGTCGTCGAGTCGTTCAGTACCTTCGCCAACCTCGGCGTCCACGTGACACCGCAGCCGATTCTGCGCATTGAGGACAAGACCGGACGAGTGCTTTGGGAGGCGACGACGCAGCGCGAAGTCGTGCTCGATCCTCAGACGGCCTGGATCATGCTCACGATCCTCCGCGACGTCGTCAACACGGGGACGGCCTATCGCATTCGCAGTGAGTACCTCGCCCCGGAGATCCCGGCCGCCGGCAAGACGGGCACGACCAATGACGAATCCGATATCTGGTTCGTCGGGTTCACGCCCGACCTGCTGGCCGGAGTCTGGATCGGTCTCGACGATCCCAGCAAGATCTTCACCGGCGCCGTCGGTGGCGCCCATGCGGCGCCCGTCTGGGGGTCCTTTATGCAGAGGGTCTACCAGACCCGGCCGATCCCCGAACCGTGGGAACGCCCCGGCGGACTGGTCTACCGCACGGTGGACAAGCTGAGCGGCAAGCTGCAGACCGAGTATTGTCCACTCGACGCTATCTACACCGAAGTGTATCTGCCGGGCACCGAACCGGTTGAGGAATGCGATCTGCACCAGCCGACGCCGTGGGGCCTGCCGGTCCCGGCGCGGACAGACACGTCGCGCCTGCCGCCGCCTCAGCGGTGAGCGCCCCGACGATCATCCCCCGGCACCAGCCCGGCCAAGTCGGCGCGAGCTTGGCCCGCAGTCTTTGGCACGCCGGCGCCACTCGTCCGCCTATCGCCCCGCAGACTTCCCGAGCTTGAGTAGCTGAGGCTGCTCGGCCATCAAGGCTTCGACCTCGGCGACCGACTTGGGTGCCGCCCTCGATAAGACTTCGTGCCCCGACTCGGTCACCAGCACATCATCCTCGATCCGCACGCCCAAGGCCTCGTCCGCCAAGTAGATCCCCGGCTCGATCGTGAGCACCATCCCCGGCTCGAGCGGCCGCGCATAGTCGCCGACATCGTGTACGTTCATCCCCAGCCAGTGCGATAGGCCGTGCATGAAGTACCGGTCGCAAGTCGCTTCACCGCACAGCCCGTTCGAGTTCTCCCGCATGTAGCCCCGCGCTATCCCTTCCAACTGCCAAATCGTGGCGCCGGGCCGAACCGCCGCGATCACCGTCTCCTGCGTCGCCAGCACGAGTTCGTAGATGTCGCGCTGGCGCGGCGTGAACTTGCCGCTCACCGGAAAAGTCCGCGTGACGTCCGCGGTGTAGTAGCCGTATTCCGCGCCGGCATCGATCACGACCAGGTCGCCGGCTTCGGTGCGTCGACGGTTCCTGTCATGGTGGAGGATCACGCTGTTGGGTCCCGAACCGACGATCGTCGGGAACCCCACCCGCTCGGCCCCCTTCGAGTGAAAGACGTACTCGACGATCGCCTCCAACTCGTACTCGTGCATCCCCGGTTCGGCCGCCCGCATCGCCTCGCGCTGCGCCGCTGCCGTGATGTCGATGGCACGCCGCAGGCGCGCGATCTCGACCGAGTCCTTCACCACTCTCAGATCCGCCAACGCCTTGCCGAGGTCGGTTATCGAACGGCGAGCTTCCATCGCCGCTTCGGCGAGTTGACGGGTGCCGCTGCCACGATCGCCAAACGATAGATAGATGCGCTCGAACTCGGTTGGACCATGCGGCTGGCGCAGCTGGCTCACGATCTCGGCGTCAAATTTCGAGGCCGGCCGCACCGTCTCTATCCCCGTCTGCGTGGACACCTCCTCGGACGTGCCCACGCGCCGGCCCGTCCACATCTCCTCCCTCGCGTTGGGCTCGGGGACATACAACGTGACCTTCGCCGAACCCATCGCCGGCTTGAACATCACCAGCCACGACCCGGGCGTCTCCAGCCCGGTCAAGTAGTAAAAGTCGTTGTCCTGGCGAAAATCGGAGTCCTGGGGATGCTCGCTCATCGCTCGCGGGTCCGCACTACGAAGGAATACGATCCCCGGCTCCAGCGACTCGAGCAGCGCCGCCCGCCGCTGCTTCAGCGCCTCTACGGCCACCAGCGTGTCCGGCGATGCGGCGGCACCCGGCCCGGCCAGTACCTCCGGCGGCCCGGCAATCCCCCCGACCAGCCAGACGAAAAGCGCGAGTACGCTGGGTCGACGTGCACGGAACAGCATCAAATCTCCTGGTCTCGGTTGCAGCGGCGGAACCCTGGCAGCGGGCCCGGCGGCGGACGGGAAACTCTATCCGACAGCCCCCCTCTCCACAACCTCACCCATCCTACACCGTCAGCCGATCCAGTTCTCTCTCTCCCTCCCCTTCGCCATCCTCATCATGATCGTGATCGTCGTCGTCATCCCCAGCGCCCTGCCATGGCGATCACGAGAACGATGGCGATCGGCATGACGATGGCGATGGCCAGGGTGAAAACCGAGTGGAGTCCCTTCTGGGCTTGTAACGCCCGCCCGACGATTCTATCCTTATGGCGGTGGACATCGGGGCGGTCGAGCAGGCACCGTGCCCTCGGCTCGTTCCGGAGCCCAAACCGGCTCCTCTGACGACACTGCGAACTCTTGGATTAACGAATGGGCGACGTAAGACTTCCTCCCGGCGGCTTGGCCGAGTTGAGACGGGTGATCGAGGAGACATCGAGTCAAGGCGCGGTCCGCACGCTACGCGAAGCGGGGCGGAGGCTGGCCGCCGACGCCGCGATGGCGATCGCCGAGCGCAGCGGCAAACCGCTGCCCGCTCTGTCACTCGACGACTTCTTCACCGAACTCGACCGCTACTTCG